>DAORUL010000056.1:0-10897 GCA_035433165.1 Thermomonas sp.
TGCAGGGCGCGGCTGTCCGGGTCGCTGTCGGGATCGCCGAAGACCAGGTCGCCTTCCAGCAGTTGCGTATAGCCGGGGGCGTAGTCGCGCTCGCCGTTGCCCTCACCAAAGTCCTTGACCCACGCGCCGCGTACCGCCCTGGCGATCGCCGCCTCGCGCGCCCGTTGCGCTGCCGCCTGCGCTTCCGGTGTAGGCGGGCCCGGATTGTCGGCTTCGCTTTCCGCCTCGGCCTGACCCTTTTTGCCTTTGGCTTTTTTTGGCGCGGCTTGCAGTTCCCGCAATGCAGCCCATCCGGACTTCGGATGGAACCATGAGAGCCCATCGCGCCCCATGCGCATCAGTTCAACCAGTGCGCGCAGACGACGGCGCAGGTCGGCCTCCATGGCCGCACGCTCCGCCGCATCGCGGCTGCAATAGCGCAGATCCCAGGCGTTCACCTGCGCCGCGAAGTCCGGCTCGCCGGCGGCCAGCACGGTCAGGCGCACCGGCGCCGGCGTGTCGCTGCTTGCGTGCTGCAGGCGCAACAGTGCCCAATGCAGGAAGGCGGGCACGCGCTCCTTGAAGCCGAGTTTGGCCGAGTCCTTGAGGTGTTTCTTCTGGTCATTCGAATCGGGAAAGGCGAACACCACCTGCCGACCGTCCTCCGATCCCGCAAGCGGGAACACATTGCGCAGCAGTCCGGTCATGCGCTGTGGCACTCCCTCCGCGGCAACCGCGTCGCCGGGCAGCCACAAGGGAATATCCACCCGCACCGCCTGCCCTCCTTGCTGGCCGCGCGCATCGAAGCGGCCGCTTGCATCCGCCTGGCTACACAGCGCGTCCACCGCGTCGGCTTCCTTCGCCCAGGCCGCGTCGCCGGCCGCGCCCAGCGGCAGCAATCCACCCAGCTGCACCCATGCCGGCGGCTGGCGATCCCAGGTCCACGCGGGATCGCCGCATTTGCGCGGCAGCACCTGCTGCAGAAACACCTTGCGTGCCACCGAGTGGATCCGCGATATGGCGTCCATCGGCTCGTCTTCCGCCAGCCGCACATCATCGTCCAGCGCGTCCAGCGACAGCTGCAGATGATCCTTCAGCAGCGCCTTGGCCGGGTCCTTGAAGAAACCCTCCAGCGTGGCCAGCGGCAGCGGCTCCGGCAGGGGTTCCGGCGCAGGCAGATTGCCGTCGCGCAGGGATGGCAACGTGGCCCTGCCCGCGCCGCGCATGCCCGCGAACGCCGGCGAGTACGAGAACAGCGCCGGGTGCGCGCCGTCGAAATAACGCCCGTCGAACGGCTGCAGCGGGTGCCGCACCTGCCATGGCCGCGGCGCCTTGTCGTCGTCGGGTGCGTTGCCGCAGGCGCGGTCGAGTTCGGCCAGCAGCTCGGCCAGCGGCGCAGCCGGGTTGCGGTGCTTGCCGTCGCGCACGCCCTGACCGATGTACGACAGGTGCAGGCGCTTGCGCGCGGACATCACGGTTTCCAGAAACAGATAGCGGTCGTCGCCGGACACGTCGCGGTCGCCGAGGCGGCGGATGCGCGCCATCAGGTCGATGCCGCCATCGGACGCACGCCGCGGGAATGCGCCTTCGTCCAGCCCCAGCACGCAGACCATGTCGAACGGGATCGCGCGCTGCGGCACCATGCCGCAGAAGGTGATGCCGCCCATCAGGAAGCGTTGCCGCTCGGGTGCGGCGGCCAGCGCGTCCTGCAACAGCTCGCGCACCACCGGCAGTCGCAGTGCAGGGTCTTCGCCGTTGCGCGCCGGTTCGGCGGCCAGCTGGGCAATTGCGCGATGCACCACCGACAGCGCGGCGCGGGCGTCGGCATCGGTGCGATCGATGCGCAGCAGCGCGTCCACGCGCTCGCGCAGCACCGCGGCCCACTGGCTGGCAGGCTGCTCGACGTGCGCCAGGTCGCGCCACGCCTGCAGTTCGCACAGCAGGCGATCCAGACTGCCCAGCGCAGCAGCGGACGGACCTTCGATGCCTGCCAACGGCAGCAGCGTGGTGCCATCCGGCAGCGTGACCGCCTGCGGATCGATCTCGCCCGGTACGTCGGCCATCAGGTAGCCGGCCAACAGGCGGTCCATGGCCCAGGCGAAGCTGTGCTCGGCGCGCGGCGGCAGCGACAGCGCCTGCTTGTGCGCAGCGTCCAGCGCCCACGCCACGCGACTGTTGCGCAACCATTCGGACAGGATGTCGGCATCGCCCGCATCCAAATGCAATGCCGCCTGCACTTCCGCCACGCCCAGCAGGTCCACCACCTCCGGCGCGGTGATGCGCGATGCGCCCAACCCCAGCAGGGTGTCGAACACGGCGAACAGCGGATGGCTGCGCGCCACCGGCACATCGGCCAGGTGGTAGGGCAGCAGGCGCTCGCGCGCGGAGCCGGGCGCGCCGAACACCGCCGGAATCAACGGCAGATAGGCCTGGATGTCGGGTGCCATCACCACCACGTCGCCGGGGCGCACGCCGTTCTTGTCAATCACATCCAGCAGCGCGTCGCGCAGCACTTCCAGTTCACGCTGGCGGGTGTGGCAGGCGTGGATACGCAGGCTGGGGTCAGCCGCGGCATCGGTGGCGCTGGCATTCTCCTGCATTAGGTCTGGCTGCAGCCGGCGGATGCTGTCCTGCAACCGCGCCAGTCGATTGGTGGGTGCTTCAGCGCCGTCGTCCTGCCAGTGACGGATGTCTTCGCGCAGCTCGCCGTCCACCAGCGCGGCGAAGAAGTGCTGGCCCAGGCGACCCCAGCGTGCCAGCAGCGGGTGGCCCTGATCGCGCCAGTCGAGCGCGTCCGGGTCGTCGAAGCGGGCCTGCTCCTCCTGGCGGAAGGATTGCCAACCGGATGCATCGGGCCTGCGCCAGTCGCCCTGCCCGGTGGCCTTGTGCAACCCGGCCCAGTACTCGCGGCAGGGATCGGGCACGTACAGGAACACCGGCGCGCTGCGCGCGTACGCCCGCAGCACCGACAGCTCCGCCGGCGGCAGGTGCGACAGACCCACCACGTGCAGCGGCGCACGCGGTGCGCTGTCGGTTTTCAGCGCCGCCACCAGGGCATCGACGAGGCGGCCGCGATGCTCACCCAATGCCGCGGACACGGCCTGCCAGAGCGGCGCCAGACAGCCGGGCTCCAACGCCTTCATGGCTGCATCGTTGTGCCGCGCCGTGGCGTAGCCAAGCTTGCCGGCTTCCCATGCCTGCAGCCAGTCACTGCGGTACACCAGGTACTGCGAGAACACCCGCGCCAGCCGGTCGGCCAGCTGGAAGCGGCGCAAGGCGCGTTCGTCGGCACTGTTTGCTGTATCGAGATAAGCAAGTACCCGCGAATCGATGACGCCATATCGTGCCGGCTCGCCCAGCATTGCGTGCAGGGTCCAGCGCAGATGCCCGCGCCGATAATTGGGTAGCGCCACTGCACGCGCGTCCAGCAGCTGCGTCGAAAGCCCATCCAGCCAAGTGCTGGGCAATTGCACATCCAGATTGGCAACGATGCGGCCTGCGCCCATCTGTCGTGCCAGTGCGCCGGCAAGCCATTGCTTCATGCCGGGATGCGCGGCGATGACCGTCTGCGGCAGCAACGGATGTGCTGGCCGCGTCTGCGCCAGCAGCGTCTGCAACGGCGAGAGCAACGCCTCCAATCGGCTGGCGCGCAGCAGGATCAGGCCTGCATCGTGTTCAGTAGCATTCAACCGTCGTCCCTCGGATCTGAAACGGCATTTGAGCACAGCGGCATCTCACCGGCTGCGACGCAACATGAGTTGAGGACGATCTCCCGAATCCATACAGGGAGGCTGCGTGGATCAACGACATTACCGCCGTACTGGATTGGCCAATCTGCGCAGCCAAGGCAGCAAATCACTGGGCAACAAGCCGCGCTCGCCATCGTCCAATGCGGCCGCATCGCCGGCGGCGGCATGCAGCAGTGCGCCGATGGTGGCCGCCGCTGGTGCTGCAAAGCCTTGTGCGCGCAAGGCGGCAATCACGCCGGTCAACACATCGCCCATGCCGCCCACGCCCATGCCGGGATTGCCGGCGCCAATCACCGCCGGCACGCTGCCCGCCGCTTGCACCAGACTGCCCGCACCTTTCAGCACCACGGTGCTGCCGAACTTGTCCTGCAAGGCGGTGGCTGCCGCGAAGCGATCGGCCTGGATATCCGTCGTGGCAGTGGCCAACAAGCGTGCCGCTTCGCCCGGGTGCGGGGTGATGATGTCGTCCTCGCCCAGTGTCGTGGCGGTCGCTGCCAGCAGATTGAGCGCATCGGCATCCAGCACCCGCGGCGTGGGCGCGTGCAGCACGGCCGCCAGCATCGCCCGGCCCCACTCGCCCTGACCCAAGCCGGGGCCAATGGCAATCACATCGGCGCGTGCCAACAACGGCAGCAACTCGGCACTGCTTTCCACGGCATGTGCCATCACTTCCGGGCAGCGCGCCAATAGCGCTGGCACATGCAGGGCACGCGTCGCCACGCTGACCAAACCGGCCCCCGTGCGCAACGCGGCCTGCGCGGCCAAGACAATCGCACCCCCACTGCCATGTTCGCCGCCGATGCACAGCACATGGCCATTGCGCCCTTTGTGGCCATTGCGCGGACGCAGCGGCAAACACTCGTGCAAGGCATCGGCACGAAACGCCAGTGCCGACGGCGCAATGCCCGTCCACAATGCCTCGGGCAAGTCCAATGCCGCCAACTCCAATTTCCCGCAATGATCCAAGGCCATGCCGGTGCGCAAGCCACGGTGCCGGGCGAGAAATTGCACCGTCACATCGGCCAAAATAGCCATACCCGCCGCATGCCCATTGCGCGCATCAATGCCACTGGGCACATCCAGTGACAACACTTTGGCGCGATGCGCATTGATTGCGTCGATCTGTGCCGCAGTTGCCGCATCCACTGCACGCGACAGCCCAATCCCAAACAGCGCATCCACGATTACATCGCAATCACCCAATGCAGGCTCAAACGCGCCGCCCGCTTCGGCATACTCCGCGCATGCCCGCTGCGCCAATGCGGTTGCAGGCGCGGCGAGCTGCACCACGCGCACCGTGCGCCCCGCAGTGTGCGCATGCCGCGCCAGCACATAGCCATCACCACCGTTATTGCCAGGACCGCACACCACCACAATCCGCATGGCTTGCGGCCAATGCTTGAGCAAGCAGCGCCAACCGGCCTGCCCGGCACGCGCCATCAGCGTGAAGGCATCGCCTTCGAAATAGTGGGTGCCACGCGCTTCCAATTCGCGCAGTGCCGCAGGATCAAACAGTGGATACGGGCTATGCATCGAAGGACTCCGGGGTAGCAACGCGGCGCAGACCTATAATTTGCGCCATGTCCGCACCCGACTACAACGTACTGGCGCAGCGCATCCGCAAACTTGCCCATGCGGCTGGCTTCCAGCGCGTGGGAATTTCCGGCATCGAACTGGGTGAAGACGAAGCACATCTGCTGGATTGGTTGCAGCAAGGCTTATACGGCTCGATGGAATGGATGGCCCGCCACGGCACGCTGCGTGCGCGGCCTGCCGAATTGTTGCCCGGCACCTTGCGGGTGATTTCGGTGGGCCTGGATTACGGCAAGGACCCCGACGCCGCATGGGCCAACCTGCGCGAACACGAACGCGCTTTTGTTGCCCGCTACGCGCTGGGCCGCGACTACCACAAGCTGATGCGCAACCGCCTGCAAAAATTGGCCGAGGTCGTGCAGGCGGAAATCGGCCCATTCGGCCACCGCGCCTTCACCGATTCTGCGCCCGTATTGGAGCGCGCATTGGCCCGCAATGCCGGGCTGGGCTGGATCGGCAAACACACCTGCTTGATCGACAAGGACGGGGGCAGCTGGTTTTTCCTGGGTGAACTGTTCGTCGATATTCCCTTGCCGATGGACCCGCCGGCCACCGCACATTGCGGCAGTTGCACGCGCTGTATCGATGTTTGCCCCACCGGCGCGATCACCGCGCCTTATCGGCTGGATGCGCGCCGCTGCATTTCCTACCTCACCATCGAGCACGAAGGCAGCATCGACGAAGCGTTGCGCCCGCTGATGGGCAACCGCATCTACGGCTGCGATGACTGCCAGCTGGTGTGCCCGTGGAACAAATTCGCCAAACGCAGCGACGAGCCGGATTTTCGCGTGCGCAACAACCTCGACAATGCTTCGCTGATGGAGTTGTTTGCGTGGGAAGAAGACGAGTTCCTGCGCCGCAGCGAAGGTAGCGCCATTCGCCGCAGCGGGCATGAACGCTGGCTGCGCAATATCGCCATCGCGCTGGGCAACGCACCTACCAGCCCAGCCGTGCTGGCCGCGCTGCAATCCCGCCGCAACCACCCCTCGCCGGTGGTGCGTGAGCATGTGGAATGGGCGCTGCGGCAGCATCAGGCCTGAGTGAAAACAGCCGCATTTTTGCCCTGATGTTCGTTGACCGGCGCTAGCCTTAGACTATGCGGATGACTGACGACCCTCTCCGCACCACCTTCCACGGGTTTGAACAAATCCCGCTGCGCGAATACGCCGAGCGCGCGTATCTTGACTACTCGATGTATGTGGTGCTCGACCGCGCCCTGCCTTTCATCGGCGATGGCCTGAAACCGGTACAGCGCCGCATCATCTATGCGATGAGCGAACTGGGGCTGGCGGCATCGGCCAAACCGAAAAAATCGGCGCGCACCGTGGGCGACGTGATCGGCAAATACCATCCGCACGGCGACAGCGCCTGCTATGAAGCATTGGTGCTGATGGCGCAGCCATTTTCGTACCGCTATCCGTTGATCGAAGGGCAGGGCAATTTCGGCAGCAGCGATGACCCCAAGTCGTTCGCGGCGATGCGCTATACCGAATCCAAACTGTCGCCGATTGCCGAAGTGTTGCTGGGCGAATTGGGCCACGGCACCGCCGATTGGGTACCCAATTTTGATGGCACGCTGGAAGAACCCACGTGGATGCCGGCGCGTTTGCCGCACCTGCTGCTCAACGGCACCACCGGCATTGCCGTCGGCATGGCCACCGATGTGCCGCCGCACAACCTCAATGAAGTCGTCAGCGCGTGTGTACGCCTGCTGGATGACCCCGACGCCAGTGTGCGCGACCTGTGCGAACACGTGCGTGGCCCGGACTACCCCACTGCGGCGGAAATCATCACCTCGCCCGGCGACTTGCTGGCGATGTATGAAACCGGCATCGGCAGCGTGCGGGCGCGTGGCGTGTTTGTGAAAGAACACAACAATATCGTCATCACCGAACTGCCACATCAAGTCTCGCCGTCCAAAATCATCGAGCAGATTGCCGCACAAATGCGGGCCAAGAAACTGCCGTGGCTGGAAGATATTCGCGATGAATCCGACCACGCCAACCCCACCCGGATCGTGTTGGTACCGCGCAGCAACCGCGTGGATGCCGAGCAATTGATGGGGCATTTGTTCGCCACCACCGATCTGGAAAAAAGCTTCCGGGTCAATATGAATGTGATCGGGCTGGACGGCCGCCCGCAGGTCAAGAACCTGAAAATGCTGCTTGCCGAGTGGCTTGATTTCCGCCAGGACACCGTCACCCGCCGCTTGAAGCATCGGCTGGAAAAGGTGGAGCGCCGCTTGCACCTGCTGGAAGGCTTGCTGGTGGCCTTCCTCAACCTGGATGAAGTGATCCGCATCATCCGCAGCGAGGACGAGCCCAAAGCGGTGCTGATGGCGCGCTTCAGCCTCAGCGAGGAGCAGGCCGATTACATCCTGGATACCCGCCTGAAACAATTGGCGCGTCTGGAAGAAATGAAGATCCGTGGCGAGCAGGACGAGCTGGCCACCGAGCGCAACAAACTCATCGCCACACTGGACAGCAAAGCCAAGCTGAAAAAACTGGTGAAGGACGAATTACTGGCCGACGCCAGGAAATTCGGCGATGCCCGCCGCAGCCCCCTGGTGGCACGCCAAGCCGCGCAAGCGCTGGATGAAACCGAACTGGTGGCCAGTGAACCAATGACCGTGGTGCTGAGTGAAAAGGGCTGGGTACGCGCCGCGAAAGGCCACGATATCGACGCCGCAACACTCAGTTATCGCGATGGCGACAGTCTGCTGCTGGCGGTACGCGCACGCAGCAACCAGCAAGTGGCGTTCATTGATTCCGCTGGCCGCAGCTACTCTGCTGCCGTGCACACCCTGCCCAGTGCGCGTGGCAATGGCGAGCCACTCACCGGGCGCTTCTCGCCCGCACCCGGCAGCACCTTCCAGGCACTTGCCAGCGGCGATAACGACACTAAATTCGTGATCGCATCGAGTCACGGCTATGGCTTCGTCACCCGCTTTGAAAACCTGACCGGGCGCCAGAAAGCCGGCAAGGCGCTGCTGTCGCTGGGGGAAGGTGGCACGGTGTTGTCACCCGCACCAGTGAGCAACATCGAGGCCGATCGCATCGTTGCCATCACCAGTGCCGGTCACGTGCTGGCGTTTTCCATCAGCGAATTGCCGGAGCTGGATAAAGGCAAGGGCAACAAGATCATCGAAATCCCCAAAGCCAAGCGCGGCACCGAGCATGTGGTGGCGATTGCAGTCGTGCCCGCCACCGGCAAGTTGTTGGTGCAATCGGGCGCACGCACGATGACCCTCGCGTACAAGGAATTGGAGCCGTATCTGGGCGCACGCGGCTCACGCGGCGGTTTGCTGCCGCGTGGCTGGCAAAAAGTGGATGGTTTGACGGTGGAAGCCTGAACCATTCCAGCGATGGTGAGACCGTCGTGCATTTCGCGTAGCCGCCTTTCGAGCGGCGTAGCGAAATGCTCGGCGGTAAGCGCCATCGATCCAAAGGAGACCCGCATGCAACCCGACTTCTGGCACCAACGCTGGGCCAACCAGCACATCGGTTTTCACCAATCCACCCCCACCCCGTTGTTGCAAAAGCACTGGGCCGGATTGGGCGTTGCCGCCGATTGCACCGTGTTCGTGCCGCTATGCGGAAAATCGCTGGACCTGGCATGGCTGGCCGCACAAGGCCATCGCGTGCTGGGTGTGGAGCTGTCACAACTGGCCATCGAACAATTTTTTGCTGACCACGCATTGACGCCGGAGCTGCGTCAAAGCCGCTACGGCACGCACTACCTCGCCGGGGGCATTGAAATCATCCACGGCGATGCGTTCGGGCTGGATCGTGACGCACTATCAAGCTGTGCCGCCGTGTTCGACCGCGCCGCATTGATCGCACTTCCCCCTGATCTGCGCCAACGCTATGTGGCAGAACTCTACGCAGCACTGCCCGACAACTGCCAGGGCTTGCTGATCACGCTGGAATACCCGCAACAAGACCGCGCCGGCCCACCCTTCTCGGTACACGAAGACGAAGTACGCGCACGCTATGGCGAACAGTGGGATGTCACGCTGTACGAACGTCGCAACATTCCCGCGGATCACCCCGGCTTCGTGAATGGGGCATCGCGGGTGGATACTGCCGTGTATGCCTTGCATCGCCGCTGACCGCATCGCAAGTGATTGATCAAGATCAATTCGTCTCTGCCCGTATCTGCCTAAGCTGCGCCCATGCACTCCCAGACTATTGCCTTCGATGCCGACCTCGCGCGCCGTTACGACCGGCCCGGCCCGCGCTATACCTCATACCCGACCGCGCCCCAATTCAGCGCGGAGTTCGGCGAGGCGCAGCTGCGCGAAGCCGTGCAGGCCAGCAATGAGGAACCCATCCCGCGCCGGCTGTCGCTGTACGTGCATGTGCCGTTCTGCTTTAGCCCGTGCTTTTACTGCGGCTGCAACCGCATCATCACCCGTGATCTGGGCCGCTCGGATAGCTATCTGGCGCGCCTGTATCGCGAAGTCGCGTTGATTGCCCCCGCGTTTGACCGTGATCGGGAAGTGATCCAGTTGCACTTTGGTGGCGGCACACCGAACTTCCTCAACCCCACGCAATTGGCCGACACCGTGGATGTGCTGCGCCGGCAATTCCATTTTGCCGACCGCCGCGACAGCGATATTTCGATCGAAATCGACCCGCGCTTCTGCGACCCCGCATGGATGCCGGCACTGGCCGCGACCGGGTTCAACCGCGCATCGCTGGGCGTGCAGGATTTCGACCCCAAGGTGCAAGAAGCGGTCAATCGCATCCAGAGCGTGCAAGAAACCCGTGCCGTGGTGGATGCCGCACGCAGTGCCGGGTTCCGTTCGGTCAATATCGATTTGATCTATGGCCTGCCGGGGCAAAATCTGGAAGGCTTCGGCAAGACGCTGGATATCGTCACCGAGATCCGTCCAGACCGGCTGGCGGTGTACAGCTATGCGCATATGCCGCACCTGTTCAAAGCGCAAAAGCAAATCGACGAGGCCCTGCTGCTGGACGGTGACGCCAAACTGGCGCTGCTGCAATTGGCGGTGGAAAAACTCACTGCCGCGGGCTATGTCTATATCGGCATGGACCATTTCGCCTTGCCCGATGATGATCTGGCACAAGCGCAGCAGCGCGGCGGCCTGCACCGCAATTTCATGGGTTACACCACCCACGCGGATAGCGATTTGATTGGTCTGGGCGTCTCTGCCATCAGCCATATCGGCAATACCTTCAGCCAAAATCCGCGCGATTTACCCAGTTGGGAGATCGCCATTGATACCGGCAAGCTACCGGTGTTCCGCGGGATGCGCATGAGCGAGGACGACACGCTGCGTGCCGACCTGATCCAATCGCTGATGTGCCAGGGCCAAATCCCGGTAGCCGCACTGGAGCGCCGTTACGGTATCCGCTTTGAAGACTACTTCGCCGGTGCGCTGGCGCAGTTGCAGCCGCTGCAGGAGGACGGATTGGTGCGATTTGGCCAAGGCAACATCGAAGCCACCTCGCAAGGTCGGCTGCTATTGCGTAACATTGCCATGTGCTTCGACCAATACCTGACCCCAACCGCTGCCGACACCAAACCGCGCTTCTCGCGCGCGATCTGAC
>DAORUL010000057.1:0-3372 GCA_035433165.1 Thermomonas sp.
CCTGCGTGGTCAAGCCGGTGATGTCGTCTTCGGGGCATGGGCAATCGTTGCTGCGGGTGGAGGCTGACATCGAGGCCGCATGGAACTGTGCGCAAACGGGTGGGCGTACTGGCGCGGGGCGCGTGATCGTGGAGGGCTTTGTTGATTTCGATTACGAAATCACCCTGCTGACCGTGCGCCACGCTGGCGGGACGAGTTTTTGTGCACCGATTGGCCATTTGCAGGAAGACGGCGATTACCGCGAAAGCTGGCAACCGCAACCGATGTCGGCGCTGGCGCTGCAACGTGCACAAGACATCGCGCGCGCGGTGGCCGACAACTTGGGCGGCTGGGGCGTGTTCGGCATGGAGTTTTTCATCCGCGGGGACGCGGTATGGTTCAGCGAAGTCAGTCCGCGTCCGCACGACACCGGGCTGGTGACGCTGGTCTCGCAAGACCTGTCCGAATTTGCGCTGCATGCACGCGCCATTTTGGGGCTGCCGATCCCGCACATTCGCCAATTGGGGCCGTCCGCTTCGTGTGCGGTGTTGGCGCATGGGCATGGCGTGCCGGTGTTCGATCACGTGGACGCCGCGCTGCAACACCCGGATACCCAGCTGCGCCTGTTCGGCAAGCCGCACGTGGCCGGGCACCGCCGCGTCGCGGTAACGCTGGCGCGTGGCGACAGTCTTGATGCGGCACGCGCACTGGCACGTGAGGCCGCATCCCACCTTGTTGTCAGTTTAATTCCAGAGTGAGGCAACCCCATGAGTGAGTCATCCGGATACGCCGTGTTTTTGTTTCCGCAGGCGTTGGAGGCGTTGGGCGACGCGGTCAAGCCGTATTTGCAGACCGGCCCGGCCGGGCCGTTTGTGCCGTGCAAGGAAGTGGATACCGGCGGTGCGTTTATCGAAATGACGCTGGAAGGCCGTAGCCCGGATGGGCGCGTGATTGAACTTGAACTGATGGTGCCCGGCAATATGGTGCGGATGATTGTGTCTGCGCACAGTGAATCGGGCGGCCCGGATTTTGGGTTCTACAACCGCAAACCAACGCCATCCGTTGAACCTGGGCTGCCGCCAACGGCCAGCGCCAACACGGCGGCAATCTCCGTGCAGGGTTAAGCGGGCAGAGTCAGGCAGGCAAGGATGCCCAGCCACGCCCATCGAAGGCTTCCAACGGCTGGAAACGGCGTTTGTAGGCCATCTTCGGGTGGCCGGCGATCCAGTAGCCCAGATACAGATGTGCGCGGGTGTCACGCTGCGCCCATTCGAGTTGTTTGAGCACACCCAGCGTACCCAAACCGCGCGCGGCCTCCTCCGGATCGAAGAAGGTATAGACCGCCGATAGCGCATCCGGCAGCACATCGCTGACCGCCACCGCCAGCAAGCGATGGGTGTTGCGCTGGCGAAGTTCCAAAAAGCGCCCGTCGTTCCAGCTGCCGATCAGGAATTGTTCGAACTCGTGCGCGCCGTGGTCGTCCATGCCGCCACCGCGATGGCGTGCGCCCAGATAGCGCTGGTACAGATCCAGATATTCGGCATGACTGGATGGCGCGACAATGTGCGCCTCCACATCGGCATTGCGTGCCAAACAGCGGCGCTGGCTGCGATCCGGGCAAAACGCGGCCACTGGAATGCGCACCGGCACGCAGGCACGGCAACTGCCGCAGCTGGGGCGATACACGATGTCGCCGCTGCGTCGAAAGCCCCATTCCAGCGCCATTGGATAGTAGCCAGACAGACGCGGATCGCGCGGATCCAGCACCAAATCGCGTGCTTCGCGCTCTGGCCAATAGCCGCAAGGGTGCGGGGCGCTGTGGAACAGGCGCAGGTTGTCGGCGTCGTTGCGCATGTTGCCAGCATAGCGCCGTCGTTCATCTGTGCGCAGGGTTGGCGGTCAACCGTGGGTGAGGTGATGCGTTTTCGATGGCAAGCCCGGACGGTGCCGGGAGGAGAAAACGCGATGAAGAAGTTGCTGTTGTTGACGTTGGCGGTTTCCGTTGGAATGGCTTCCACTTATGCGCTGGCCCAAGCCACCGGGCAAGCGGCGCCTCAGGCAGGACACAAGAAGATGATGGCGCGCATGGATGCCAATGGCGATGGGTTCATCAGCAAGGACGAGGCGGCGAAGTTCCCGCGGTTGGCCGCCAATTTCGATCAGATTGATGGCAACAAGGATGGCAAGCTCGGCACGGATGAACTTGCGGCAGCGCGTAAAACCATGGCGAAATCTGGCGATGGAATGCGCGGCCACGATGCCGGCTATAAAGACCCTGAGGATATGACGGCACGGCGTGCACAGCGGCGCGATGAGTGCTTCAGCAAGGCCGATACCAATAAAGATGGTCAACTCAGCCGCGATGAGTTCAACAAGATGGGTGAGGTTTGCGGGATGCACCACGGCGGCATGCGCCATGGTGATAAGGGGCAAATGCCGCCCGCATCGCCGGCACCGCCTGCGCCGCCGGTAAAAAAATAATCCAGGTGCACCACCACGGCCCGCCCGGTGCGGGCCGTGTGATTGTGTCAGTGCCTGCGCACCACGCGCCATGCCGTGCCGTTGCGCTCGACATCCACCAATTGCGAATCTTCCACGTCCAGATCCAGTTGCACCGTGCCACTGCCGCTGCCATCGGTCATGTAGTCGTGCACGGCGATCGCAAAACCGCCGGTGGCCGGGCAGATGGATGCGGGGTAGAGCTGGCTGCCACGAATGTCGGACAAGGCTTGCATCAGTGTTGGCGAAGGATCCTTGCCATCCACTTCCAAACAGGCGTGCACGGGCTTGCGGTTGCGCAGCGCTTCATCCAGCAATAAATGCGCCAGTGCGGTGGGCACATCGACGCGGTGCACGGACAATTCGGTAATCGTTTCCGGAATCGGTGACGGCGGGGCCTTTGCCATGACCCGCGCGGTTGGCTGGGTGGCAACGCTGGGCGCTGGTGCTTGTTTGCGCACGGTGTAGGTGATCAGCCCAATCCCGGCGATCAGCAACACCAGCAAGCCTTGACGGACGCGTTTGCTGCTCCAGAAGCCTGAAGTGGTGGCAGCGTGGCGCGCGCTGGGCAGAAAACCGGGCAACTCCTCGCGGGTACTCTCAAGCAGGCCCATTTCGCGCAGCAGTTGCCGGCCGCGGGGCTGGTCTTCGGCATTCACGATCCACACCGCGGGCACCACAACCGAGGCTTTGCGCTGGTCGTAGCTGAAATTGCCACGGCGATGCCCTTTCCAGCTGCGGCCGTTTTCGATCTTGACCGCAATGCCTTCGGCACGCAGCAGGTTGGCCACCTCTTCCACGTTTTCAAGGCGCTGGCTGGAAAATACCTTTCTCACGCGGTTTGACCGTTGGCCAATACACGGATCAGCCCTTCCTGCGCGGTGCTGGCTACCA
>DAORUL010000057.1:3472-5174 GCA_035433165.1 Thermomonas sp.
TCGCGCGGGTACACATGGCGAAACTCGAACGGCCCTTGCCGATCCAGCCAGCGTTGCACCTTGGTGGGCAGGCGCGCCAGTGCTTCTGCCGACAGTGGCGGTGCAGGTTCCAGATCCTCGGGCAGGGGCACTTCCGGCATCGATAATTGATGTTCGCCACCGGTTTCCTCATCCTGGAATGAGGCGGCGCAGAAGAAAATCACCTTGCCATGTTGGATGGCGGTCACCCGGCGCACGGAAAAACTGCCGCCATCGCGGGTGCGATCCACCTCGTACACGATCGGTGCTTCGATATTGCCGGCGCGCAGAAAATACGCATGCAGTGAATGCGCGTTGCGCGGTTGGTCCAAGGTCGCCTGCGCCGCCGACAGCGCCTGTCCCAGCACCTGCCCACCAAACACGTACTTGGTGCCGATATCGCGGCTTTGGCCGCGAAACAGGTTGTCTTCCAGCTGCTCCAGCGAGAGCAGTTCGATCAGTTCGGAGACGGGGGCATTCATCCGTCAATTATACGGAGTTGCCGCATAGCCTCCCTTTCAGGGGGCGGGTTGGGTGGGGGCAGTGTTCGGCAGCGAGCGCGCCGCAATGCCACCGCCGCCAGCACCGTAGGCCATGGGAACTGCGGCCCGGGGTCAAGCTTGCGGCGCACCAGGATCGACGGGTCATCGCTGGCAGGCACTTCGGCCTGATCCAGATCCTCGTGCCCTGCGATCTGGATGAGCGTGGGAACTTGCCCGCCCAGCCATTGCAGCAGCGCAATCAGGGCTTCGATCTGCACATCCGGATAAGCCGCGTCCATCGCCTGATGGCGGGAATCCAGCCAATCCGGAAAGCGCCCGCGGTTGGCCAGTTCGATCCCGATGCTGCGCGCGTTCCAGCCATGGGTGTGGTGCGCCACGCGCGCGGGCGGCACGTATTCTTCGATCCGGCCATCGCGATCGATATAGAAATGGCCACTATTGCCGGTACCGGAGGGGTACAGCACGCGCTCGCCGTACTCGCGTGCGGTCGCCATATCCGGCAGTTCGGTGCAGTGGATGACCACGCTGTCGATGGCATCCAGCGGACGTGCATCCAAAGACAGCACATACGGCAGTGGCAGCGGGTGGATGGCGAAGGAATACATGCGCCGATGCTAGCATTCACCCATGAAAGGACACTGCATACTCTCGCACGGCTTCGAAAGCGGCCCCGATGCCACCAAGGTGACCGCACTGGCCGAAGCCGCGCAGCGCCTCGGCTGGAGCCACGAGCGCCCGGATTACACCGACCTCGACAGCAAACGCGAGGTGACGCCGCTGGGCGACGTACCCGCCCGCATCGCACGCCTGCTGGCGTTGGCGCAGGCGGCAGCACAACGGGGCCCACTGGTCTTGGCGGGGTCAAGCTTGGGGGCTTACATCAGCGCGCATGTGGCACAGCAAGTGCCGGTGGCCGGGTTGTTTTTCATGGCGCCACCGGTGGTGATGCAAGGCGCACCGCCGATGCCGGCAGCCCCTGTACCCACGGCCATCCTGCATGGCTGGCACGATGAATTGATCCCGGCGCAACAAGTCGTGGACTGGGCTGCGCCGCGCAGTGCGCGCCTGCTGCTGGTGAATGACGGCCATCGCTTGAGCGAGCATGTGCAGGTCAGCGCCGAGGCGTTTGCGGCATTGTTGGGGGCGCTGTAACGCATGAAATTTTTTGCATCCTGCGGTAA
>DAORUL010000057.1:5274-10678 GCA_035433165.1 Thermomonas sp.
AGACCGGGCAGCGTCCGGATGTGGATGTGGACGCCCCCGATGTGCGTATCAGCTTGGTGCTGCGCAAGGGCCGTGCGCTGCTGTCGATCGATTTGTCTGGTGGGCCGATGCACCGGCGCGGTTGGCGCAAGGTGCAAGGCGAAGCGCCGCTGAAGGAAACCGTGGCGGCGGCGGTACTGCTGCGCGGCAAATGGCCGCAGACGTATGCCGAAGGTGGCGACCTGCTGGATCCGATGTGCGGCAGTGGCACGTTGTTGATTGAAGGTGCGTTGATGGCAGCTGACGTGGCGCCTGGCTTGCGTCGGCACGACGCCCGCCCGCCCACGCGCTGGCCGGGCTTCGATGTGGATGCCTGGAATGGCTTGCGGGTGGATGCGCTGGCGCGTGAGGCACGCGGCTTGGCCACGTTGCGCCCATGTTTTTCCGGCAGTGATCTTGATCCGCATGCCATCCGTGCCGCCCGCGAAAACGCGCAGCACGCGGGTGTGGAGGATGCCATCACGTTTGCGCTGCGCGATGTTGCGGATTTGCCCGTGCAGCAAAACCCGTTGGGCGTGGTGGCGTGCAATCCGCCGTATGACGCACGGCTGGCGGCGGATCCCGCCCTGTATCGCGCGCTGGGCGATGCCCTCAAGCGCGCCACGCCGCAGTGGCGTGCTTCGTTGCTGTGCGGGGATGCCGAACTGGCGCGTGCCACCGGCCTGCGGGCGAAGAAGAGTTATCAATTGTTCAACGGCCCGATCGAATGCAGCTTGATCGCGGTGGATCTGATCGCGCCAGTGCAGCGCGAAAACAGCGCGCCGCGGGCGTTGCCGGAAGGTGCGCAGATGGTGGCCAATCGGCTGCGCAAGAATCTCGACAAACTCGCACGTTGGCGGCAGCAAGAACAGGTGAGCTGCTATCGCGCCTACGATGCCGATATCCCCGAATATGCGTGCGCGGTGGATGTCTACACCACCATCAACGATGACATCTGGCTGCATGTGCAGGAATACGCCGCGCCGGCTGAAATCCCGGAGGCCACCACCCGCAAGCGCTTGAATGATTTGCTGTTGGCGGTGCGCGAGGTGTTTGCCCTGCCCAAGGAGCGGGTGGCGGTGAAAACCCGCAGCACCGGCAAGGGCGGTTCGAAATATGGCCACTTCGATCACCGTGGCGAATTCCTGATTGTGGAAGAAGGCGCGGCGAAGCTGCAGGTCAATCTGTTCGATTATCTGGATACCGGTCTGTTTCTGGATCATCGCCCGCTGCGTGCGCGGATGGCGCAGGAAGCGCGCGGCAAGCATTTCCTCAACCTGTTTTGCTACACCGGCGTGGCCACGGTACAAGCGGCAGTGCAAGGTGCGCTACAGACCACCAGCGTGGATTTGTCGGCAACCTATCTGGAATGGTTGGCCGACAACTTGCGTGAAAACGGCATGGGCGGCACTCGGCACCGCATCACCCAGGCCGATGCGTTGAAATGGTTGGAAGCCGATAGCGGCCACTACGACGTGATCTTCTGTGACCCGCCCACCTTCTCCAACTCCAAGCGCGCCGACGACTTCGATGTGCAGCGCGACCACGTGCGCCTGTTGCGCGCCGCGCTGGCACGGTTGGCACCCGCTGGTGTGTTGTATTTTTCCAACAACTTCCGCCGCTTCAAACTGGATGAAGCAGCCTTGGGTGAATTCGCACGGATCGAGGACATCAGCGCCGCTACCATCCCGCAAGACTTTGCCCGCAATGCCCGCATTCACCGTGCGTGGCGGTTGACTGTGCGCTGAGCCAGCCCACCTGGGGTGTCCTTGCATTGGCGCGTTGCCGGCGGCTCAGTGCGCTTCGTAGGCACCATAGCCACGCAGGCGCTGGTAGCGGCGTTGCAGCAGGTCATCGATGGGCAAATTTTGTAGTCGGTCGAGTTCGTTCAGCAGCACCGCTTTCAGACGCTTGGCCATCTGCACCGGGTTGCGGTGCGCGCCGCCGGTGGGTTCGCGCACGACTTTGTCGATCAGGCCCAAACCCTTCAAGCGCTTGGCGGTCATCCCCAATTGCTCGGCGGCATCTTTGGCTTTGCCGGCGTCGCGCCACAGGATCGAGGCGCAGCCTTCCGGGGTGATCACCGAGTAGGTGCTGTATTCCAGCATCAAGGTGCAGTCGCCCACGCCAATTGCCAGCGCGCCGCCACTGCCACCCTCACCGATCACCGTGCAGATGATCGGCACGCGCAGTTCGGCCATTTCCAGCAGGTTGCGGGCGATGGCTTCGGACTGGCCGCGTTCTTCGGCATCGATGCCGGGCCATGCGCCCATGGTGTCGATGAAGGTCAGTAGCGGCAGCCCAAAGCGCTCGGCCAGGTGCATCAGGCGCAGCGCCTTGCGGTAGCCTTCGGGCTTGGGCATGCCGAAATTGCGCTTGAGCTTGCTCTTGGTGTCGCGGCCTTTTTCGTGGCCGATCACCATGACCGGGCGGCCGTCGATGCGGGCCAGTCCCCCCACAATCGCATTGTCATCGGCAAATGCGCGGTCGCCGGCCAGCTCCTGGAATTCATCGCAGATCACCCGCAGGTAATCCAGCGTGTAAGGGCGCTGCGGGTGGCGCGAGAGCTGCGAGACCTGCCACGGGGTGAGGTCGCGGAAAATGGTCGCGGTGCGCTTGCGCAGTTTTTCCTGTAGCGCATGCACTTCCTTGTCGATGTTCAGCGCCGGGCCATTGCTGGCTTGTCGCAGCTCCTGGATTTTGGTTTCCAGATCGGCGATGGGCTGTTCGAAGTCGAGATAGTTCGGGTTCATTCGTGCAAGTTTAGCCCAGACCGCCGTCCATACCGAATCGTATGGCTAGCCGTTGGCCCACGGCCTTGCCAGTTGCACGTTGACCGTGCCAATTCCAGGCAGGCTGCGCAGCAGGCTTGGAAGCCGGGCATCCACGCGCAGACCACGCCCGCCGTTCAAGGTGAGGCGGCCGATGCCAGCGGCGGTGATGACCTCCAGCAGCACCGGGGTTGTCCCGGCGTGTGATTTGAGGATGTCTTCGAAACAAGACAGCGCATTGGGATGACGCAGGTCGAGGCGGATGGCGATACGCTGCGCCTGCTGGTTGCAGATCTGGGTGAAGTCCCAGCAGCGTTCCGCACGCAGCGAGTAGCCGCCATTGAATTCGTCCTCACGCAGACCGCCTTCGATCACCAGCAGACGGTCGCGGGTCAGCAGTGGCGCGAATTCCTGCCATTTGTCGCCGAAGAAACCGCATTCAATCTGGCCACGGCCGTCATCCAGTTGCACGAATGCCTGCGAATCGCCGCGTTTGCGCATGCCCAGCACTTGCCCTGCGACCACGGTTTGCACCATCGGGCGCCAACTGCGGCCTTCCTGCGGGCGATTGTTGCGAGAGCCGCTTTCCCAGATGCTGGCCAAGGCCGACAGGTCATGGCCAACGAGTTTTTGCACATCCTCGCGGTACGGGTCCATCGGGTGCCCGCTGAGGTAATGCCCCAGCGTGTCGTGCTCACCCTGCAGGAGTTGCGCCAGCGGCCACTCGTCGGTGTCTGGCAGTTCGATACGGATGTCACTGCTGCCGCCACTGCCGAACATGTCGAACATGCCGGCATCACGGTTCTTTGTCATCTGTTCGGTGGCCCGCATTGCCTCGGGCAATTGCAGCATCAGCGAGGCGCGGTTCTTCGCCAACGCATCCAGCGCGCCAGCATGGATCAAGGCTTCCTGCGTGCGCTTGTTCATGCCGCCGGCGGAGACGCGTTGGCAGAAGTCCAGCAAGTCGCGGAATGCGCCGCCGCTGTCACGCGCGGCTTCAATGGCTTCGCATACGCCTTGTCCGACACCTTTGACTGCGCCCAGGCCATAGCGAATCGTGTCGGGCGTGGTGGCCTTGAACATATAGCCGGAGGCGTTCACGTCTGGCGCCAACATGGTCAGTTTCAGCCCGCGTGCTTCCTCCAAAAAGGCCACTACTTTGTCGGTCTTGTCCATGTCCGAGGAGAGCGTGGCGGCCATGAATTCGGCGGGGTAGTGCTTCTTCAGCCACGCGGTCTGGTAGGCCACCAGCGAATAGGCGGCGGCGTGCGATTTGTTGAAACCGTAGCCGGCGAACTTCTCCATCAAGTCGAAGATTTCGTCGGCCTTGGCCGCGCTGACCTCGCCCTTGGCGGCACCTTCGCGGAAGATCTCGCGGTGCTTGGCCATTTCGGCCGGCACCTTCTTGCCCATCGCGCGGCGCAGCAGGTCGGCGCCGCCCAGCGAGTAGCCGCCGACGATCTGCGCCATCTGCATGACCTGCTCCTGGTAGACCATGATGCCGTAGGTCTCTTGCAGCATGGCTTTGGTGCGCGGGTCGGGGTATTGGAAGGTCTCGGTGCCGTGTTTGCGCGCCACGAACGAGGGGATCATCTCCATCGGGCCGGGGCGGTACAGCGCGTTCAGCGCGATCAGATCCTCGAAGCGGTCGGGTTTGGCGTCTTTCAGTGCGCGGCGCATGCCGGCTGATTCAAACTGGAACACCGAGCCGGTATTGCCATTGGCAAAGATGTCGCGGAACACGCTGGCGTCGTCCAGCGGAATGGTGCTGATATCAAGCGGTGCCTGGCCTTCCTGGGCGCGGCGAATGTTGATCGCCTTCACCGCCCAATCAATGATGGTCAGCGTGCGCAGGCCCAGGAAGTCGAACTTCACCAAGCCCACCGCTTCCACGTCGTCCTTGTCGAACTGCGTCACCGGGTTCTTGCCCAGCGTGCCGTGGTCGTGTTCGGCGTACAGCGGGCAGAAGTCCGACAGCGGGGTCGGGGCGATCACCACGCCGCCGGCATGCTTGCCGGCGTTGCGGGTGAGGTCTTCCAGCTGCAGCGCCAGGTCGACCAGGTCGCGGACGTCGTCCTCGCTGTTGTAGCGCTGGATCAGCTCGGGCGAGGCCATCTCGCCGTCCATGCCGCCCTTGCCCTGGCCCATCGCGTCCTTCAGCGAGATGCCGAGGATGTTCGGGATCAGCTTGGCGATGCCATCCACCATGCCGTAGCCGAAGCCGAGCACGCGGCCGGTGTCGCGCAGCACCGCTTTCGCGGCCATGGTGCCGTAGGTGATGATCTGCGAAACGCGGTCGCGGCCGTATTTGCGCGCGACGTAATCAATCACTTCATCGCGCCGATCCATGCAGAAGTCGATGTCGAAGTCGGGCATCGACACGCGTTCCGGATTGAGGAAACGTTCGAACAGCAAGTTGTAGGGCAGCGGGTCCAGATCGGTGATTTGCAGGGCCCACGCCACCAGCGAGCCGGCACCCGAGCCACGGCCGGGGCCAATCGGGATGCCTTGATGTTTGCCCCACTGGATGAAGTCGGCCACGATCAGGAAGTAGCCGGGAAAGCCCATCTTGATGATGGTATCCAGCTCGAATTCCAACCGTGCTTCGTAGTCCT
>DAORUL010000058.1:0-10660 GCA_035433165.1 Thermomonas sp.
GCGCGCCCCGCAACTTCAGCGTGCGCACGATGCCGTAGGCGCTGATCGCCATCCACACGGCTTCCAGCACGAACACCGAGACATTGAACTTGCCCAGCAGCGACACCAATACGCCGCCGGAACCAAACAGATTGAGCAGTTGATAGACGATGCCGGTACCGGACAACCTGCCGGCTTGCAGCAAGAAAAACGCCACCAACACCGCCAGCGTGCCGGCGATGCCCACCCAGTCGTACCACGCCAATTCCAGGGCCATCACGCGCTCCGTTGCCGTACGGCTTCAAACAGGGCCACACCGGTGGCCACCGAGACATTGAGACTTTCGAAATTGCCCGGCATCGGAATCTTGACCAATTGGTCGCAGTTGTCGCGGGTCAGGCGGCGCAGGCCGTCGCCTTCGCTGCCCAGCACCAAGGCCACATTGCCCTTCAGGTCGATGGCATAGAGCGAGGCATCGGCTTCGCCAGCCAGCCCATACATCCACACCCCGAGTTTTTGCAGTTCACGCAGGCTGCGCGAGAGATTGGTGACCGAAAAAATCGGCAGGATGTCGGCCGCGCCGGCCGAGGTTTTGCGCACGGTGGCATTGATCTGCACCGCCTTGTCTTTCGGGATGATGACCGCAGTGGCACCCGCCGCCGCCGCGCTGCGCAGGCACGCGCCGAGGTTGTGCGGGTCTTGCACGCCGTCCAGCACCAGCAACAAGGCGCGGCCTTCGGCGGCTTCGACCAAGGCGGGGAGTTCATGCTCGTCCCAGGTCCTGGCCGCCGCATAGCGCGCCGCCACGCCCTGATGGCGCACGCCACCGGCCACGCCGTCCAGCGCCTGCTGGTTGACGCGCCGCACGTCGATGTCCTTGCGGCGGGCTTCCTGTTCGATCTCGGTGATGCGCGGGTTCTTGCCGCCGGCTTCCAGCAGCACTTCGCGCACGTTCTCGGCGTCGTGCTCCAGCGCGGAAGCCACCGCGTTCAGGCCGACGATCCATTGGGTAGGTTTGCTCATGCGACTATTGTGCCGGAATCAATACTTCCGCTTCACCCGCTTGGCCGGTTTGCCGCGCTCCGGCATTGGCGGCAGACCAGCGGCGGTATCCTCCTCCACCAGCCGGAAGTCGATCTTGCGCTCTTCCACGCTGGCTTTCAGCACCACGATGCGCACGCGGTCACCCAGCCGATATGCGCGGCCACGGCGCTCCCCGGACAAGGTTTTACGCACCGCATCGAAGTGATAAAAATCGCGCGGCAGTTGCGTCACATGCACCAGGCCATTGACCTTGGATGCATCCAATTCGATAAACAAGCCAAAACTGGTCACCCCACTGATCGTGCCGTCAAATTCCTTGCCGATGTGGGTTTCCATCCACGCGGCGCGGTAGCGTTCGTCCACTTCGCGCTGTGCTTCATCGGCACGTCGCGAGCGTTCGGAGCATTGCAGCGACAGCGCGGCCATGGCGTGCGGCGAATAGGTATACGTTTCCGGCTTGCCGCCGGCCAACGCATGCTTGATGGCGCGATGCACCAGCAGATCCGGGTAGCGGCGAATAGGCGACGTGAAATGCGCATAGGCCTCCAGCGCCAGCCCGAAATGACCGATGTTGTCCGGCGCGTACACCGCCAGCGATTGGCTGCGCAGGATCACGGTTTCCAGCAAGGCGGCCTCGGGGCGCTCGCGGATTTTTTCCAGCAATGCGCGGAAATCCCTGGGCTTGACCTTGCCCCACGGCGGCAACCGCAATTGGAATTCCTTGAGGAATTCCTCAAGGTCGGCATATTTCGATTCCGGTGGCTTGTCGTGGTCGCGATACGGAGCGGGAATATGCGCGTCCAGCAAAAATTTGGCCGCCTGCACATTGGCCGCGATCATGCATTCTTCAATCAACTTGTGTGCATCATTGCGTTGCAGCATGCCGGCTTGCGACACCGCGCCCTTGGCATCCAGCATGAAGCGTACTTCGCTGCTCTCGAACTCGATCGCACCGCGCTTGGCGCGCGCCTTGTCCAACACCTTGTACAACTGGTGCAAGCGTTGGATTTGCGGCAGCAACGCGCCGATCTTGGCCAATGCCGCGTCGTGGTCATCGGCAGGGATGCCCTCGCCCACCGCATTCCATACATCGGTATAGGTCAACCGCGCATGCGAATGCATCAGTGCAGGGTAGAAGCTGCTTGCGGTGACGCTGCCATCGCGCCCGATCTGCATATCGCAGCAAAAACTCAGCCGCTCCACAGCCGGGTTGAGCGAGCAAATCCCATTGCTCAAGGTTTCCGGCAGCATCGGCACCACAAACCCCGGGAAATACACTGAGGTTGCGCGCAATTGCGCCTCGTCATCCAGCGGCGTACCCGGGCGCACGTAATGTGACACATCGGCAATCGCCACGATCAGGCGGAAGCCGTCGGCATTGGGTTCGCACCACACCGCATCGTCAAAATCCTTGGCGTCTTCGCCGTCAATCGTCAGCAGCGGAATCTTGCGCAGGTCCACACGCTTGAGGTTATCGATCGCATGCGTTGAGGGTGCTGGCGAGAGCACGGCATCCACATCCACCGTCAACGGTACCGCCATCGCCTGCGCCAACACCTCCGGCGAAAATTCATGCGGAATATCGTGGCCGTGGATCGCCGCTTCCACCGCCTGGCTGGCAGTGAGCTTGTCACCCAGCACCGCCAACACGCGGCCAATCGGCGGCCGGTGTGTGTCTTGCGGGGTGGTGATTTCAGCCACCACCAGCTGCCCCGATTGGGCCCCGTTGCGGGCATCCTGCGGGATCATCAGATTGCGCTGGATGCGTTTGTCATCCGGCACCACATAGCCAATCCCCGCTTCCTCGGCATAGCGGCCCAGCAGGCGTGTCAGGCGGCGTTCCAGCACTTCCACGATGCTGGCTTCGCCACGCCCGCGCCGGTCCACACCGGTGATGCTGACCAACACGCGGTCGCCGTGGCTGACCTTGCGCATTTCAAACGGCGACAGGAACAAATCATCGCCACCGGCTTCCGGACGCAGGAAGCCAAACCCGTCCGGGTTGGCAATCACGGTGCCGGCCAACAGATCATTGCGCGATGCCGGCACAAACCCGCCGCGGCGGTTTTGCAATAACTGGCCGTCGCGCAACATGGCCTGCAAGCGCTTTTCCAGCGCGGCATAGCGGTCGTCGGCGGTCAGCACCAGTTTGTGCGCCAATTCGTCGGCACTCATCGGGCCGTCATGCGCGGCCAACACCTGCAAAATCATTTCGCGGCTGGCAATCGGGTTTTCGTAGCGCTGCGCCTCGCGCTGCGCATCCGGATCAAACCGTGGCGCGGTGGGATGGGTGCCCACGCGCGGGCCTTTTGTGCCGGTGCCGGGCTTGCCAGTGCGCCCCGCGCCTGCCTGTGATGATGCCGGCAGCCAGCCCGGCAACTTCCCGGCTCCTTTGCGCGAGGTAGTGCCGGAGCCGCTTGCCGCGCCCTGCTTGCTGCGGCCGCTGCCGCGCTTGTCTGATGGTTTCTTCATCCGCTGATGGTACAGGCCTGCGGTGAACCCGATCTTTTTCGGGCCTGCACAACATTCCTATTGACAGTCATGGCCGATCACTGGAAAATGCGCGGCTTCAACCGGCCCGGATGGCGGAATTGGTAGACGCACTAGCTTCAGGTGCTAGCGGGGGCAACTTCGTGGAGGTTCGAGTCCTCTTCCGGGCACCAGGTTGAATACAAAACACCCCGCCATGGCGGGGTTTTTTGTTGTCTGCGCTTTGTGGCAGCAAGCAAATATGAGGCTTCCAGCGCTTGGACATTGTCCACCACGCCGGTCAGCGCCATCGTCATCAGCGATGCGGTGGCCGCATCCGGGGCAGATGCCGGCAAGACGCAAGCGACTCAGACCGGCATCAGCAACCCGAACTGCGTCAGCCGATGCATGCCGCACCGCCCATGTACGGGCGCAACACGTCCGGCACATCGATGCTGCCGTCGGCGTTCTGGCAGTTCTCCATCACCGCGATCAACGCACGGCCCACCGCCACGCCGGAGCCATTCAAGGTATGCGCCAATTCCGGCTTGCCGGTCGCCGGGTTGCGCCAGCGCGCCTGCATGCGGCGGGCCTGGAAGTCGCCGCAATTGGAGCAGGATGAAATTTCGCGATAGGTGTTTTGCGAGGGCAGCCAGACTTCCAGGTCAAATGTCTTGGTGGCACCAAAACCCATGTCGCCACTGCACAGCAGCATGCGGCGGTACGGCAGGCCCAGTTTCTCCAGCACGGCCTCTGCGCAGCGGGTCATGCGCAGGTGTTCGGCGTCGGATTCCTCGGGTTTGCTGATGCTGACCAGTTCCACTTTTTCAAACTGATGCTGGCGAATCATGCCCCGCACATCGCGGCCACCGCTGCCGGCCTCGGAGCGAAAGCACATCGAATGCGCGGTCATCCGCAGCGGCAGGCGCTCGGCATCGAGGATGTCGTCGCGCACGATATTGGTCAGCGGCACTTCGCTGGTGGGAATCAAATAGCGCTTGTGCTCGCCCAGCTGGGTGGAAAACAAGTCCTCCTCGAACTTGGGCAATTGCCCGGTGCCGCGCATCGAATCGGCATTGACGATCACCGGCACATTGGTTTCTTCGTAGCCATGCTCGCCACTGTGCAGATCCAGCATGAACTGCGCCAATGCGCGATGCAGGCGGGCCAGTTGCCCACGCAGCACGGTGAAGCGCGAACCCGACAACTTGGCGGCGGTTTCGCCATCCAACCAGCCATGGCGTGCGCCCAATTCCACGTGGTCCTTGACCTCAAAGTCGAACACGCGCGGGCTGCCCCAGCGGTGCTGCTCGACATTGCCACGTTCATCACTGCCGGCAGGCACCGATGCGTCCGGCAGATTGGGGATGCCCGACGCGATGGCTTCGATCTGGCCGCGAATGCGCTCCAGCTCCACTTCCGAAGCCTTCAGCTCCTCACCAAAGCCAGCCACCTCGGCCATCACCGCAGACACATCCTCGCCCTTGGCTTTGAGCATGCCGATCTGCTTGCTGCGGGTATTGCGCAAGTTCTGCAATTCCTGGGTGCGGATCTGAATCTGCTTGCGGCTGGTCTCCAACGCCTCCAGTGCAGGCACATCCAGCTCGAAACCACGGGTGGCGCGCAGGCGGTCGGCAAGCTCGGCAGGGTTGGAACGCAGCAAATTGGGATCAAGCATGGGCGCGGGCAGGACGGTCAGGGAATGCCTATTATCGCCTGAGCAGATCGCCGATGGCGGCATTGCGCCCTGCGCGTGCCAGAATGCAGCCATGTCCGCACCCGACTCCACCCCAAACGCCCGCCCGCCGCTATTGCCACCCCAGGCAGTGAAAGTGCTGGCAATCGCATTTGCCGCTGGCCTGCTGTTGTTTCTTCTGGTGTGGCTGAAATCACGCCACCACTATGATTTTTATAAAGCCGATGGTGCCGACGCCAGCGCTGGCCAGACCAGCACGTTGCCGGCCCCGCTGCCCCCCGACCTGGCCAGTGGCGATGGCAATACCGGCATCAATGCCAGCGGCCTGAGTCTGCCCAAGGATGGGGCCATTGCAGCACCTCGCCCGCCGGCAAGACCACCGACACCGGCACCCCACCCGCCTACCGCACCCGCTCCGAGCACTGCACCACCTGCAACTGCGCCTGTCATCAGCGATGCCGTCGCGCAAAGCTCACCAGCCCCGCGCTATCCGCAAGAGGCATTGCGACGTGGTGTGGGTGGCACCGTCAAGGTACTCGCCAATGTCGCACCCGATGGCAGTGTGGCCAAGGTTGAAGTAGCCGAAGGTAGCGGCAATCGCGACCTGGATCGTGCGGCATTGGATGCTGTCCGCCGCTGGCAATTCAAGCCGGCCACCCGCAACGGGCAGCCGGTTGCCAGCGAAGTTCGAGTGCCGATCGTGTTTTCCCCAGTGCGGTAAGCGTGAGAATGCCCGCCTCGTTCCTGTTTTACGACCTGGAAACCTTCGGCGCTGACCCACGCCGGACCCGCATCGCGCAATTTGCCGCAATCCGCACCGACGCGCTGTTGCAGCCGCTTGGCGAGCCCATCAGCTTCTTCGTGCAGCCCGCCAATGACCTGCTGCCCGCACCGATCGCCACGCTCATCACCGGTATCACTCCGCAAGCGGCTCTGCGGGATGGCGTCAACGAGGCCGCCGCATTCGCCCGAATTATTGAGGAAATGGGTCAGCCTGAGACCTGCAGCGCCGGCTACAACTCGCTGCGCTTTGATGATGAGTTCGTGCGCTACGGCCTGTATCGCAATTTCCATGACCCGTATGAGCGCGAATGGCGCGCTGGCAATTCGCGTTGGGATTTGCTGGACGCGCTGCGCCTGATGCATGCACTGCGCCCCGACGGCATCGTGTGGCGGCAGCGTGAGGATGGCCAAGGCACCAGCTTCAAACTCGAGCACTTGGCCGAAGACAACGGCCTGCGTGAAGGCACCGCGCACGAAGCACTGAGCGATGTGCGTGCATTGATTGGCCTTGCCCGCCTGTTTCGCCAGCATCAGCCCAAACTCTGGGACTACGCGCTGCGCCTGCGCGACAAGCGCTTTGCCGCATCCTTGCTGGATCCCATTGCGATGACACCGCTGCTGCATATTTCACAGCGCTATCCGGCCGTGCGCCTGTGCGCCGCCCCGGTATTGCCGCTGGCGCAGCACCCGTCGATTCCATCGCGCTTTATTGCCGTGGATTTGGATACCGATCCCGAACCGCTGCTGAGCTTGGATGCCGAATCCATCGCCGAGCGTCTGTACATTCGCCAAGCCGATTTGCCCGAAGGTGAAACGCGGGTTGCGCTGAAAGAAATTCATACCAACAAATGTCCGGCACTGGTGCGCTGGGAGCATCTGCGCCAGAGCGATTTCACGCGCCTTGCGATCAGCCCCGAGATCGTGCAGCAACGCGCCGATCGGCTGCGCGCGCACGGCCCCGCCATCGCCGAAAAAATGCGCCGGGTGTTTGCGCGTGAGCGTCCGGCGACGCCGGTGGATGCCGATGCTGCGCTGTACGATGGCTTCATCGGTGATGCCGACAAAAAACTGTGCGCGCAAATCCGCGGCACCCCGCCGCAACTGCTGGCAAAAGCACAGTTCGCATTCCGTGATACCCGCCTGTCCGCGCTGTTGCTGCGCTACCGCGCCCGCAACTGGCCAGACAGCCTGCTGCCGTCCGAACAGACACAGTGGAACAGCTATCGCCGCCAACGCCTGCTGACCGATGCAGGCCAGTCCGAGCTGACATTGGCGCAGTTCTTCGCACACATCAGCGAGCTGCGCGCCACGCATGTGGGCGATGGCAGCAAACAAGTGCTGCTGGACAAATTAGAAGATTGGGGCCAGCAGCGCGCCCGCGAGCTGGCGTAAGCCTCGAAAATCCCCAGCCGGTGTCAAAACTGTGACCGATGCCGCAGTGCGGCATGACTTTGCCATACCGATGCGTATGCTCCCCGTACCGGACAGTACGGGGGTGCTGCCGGGAATGTCGGTAAAGCCCGCCGCAGGCCACGCGGCATCCTTTGGGGAGAGTCCATGCGTAAAGTCGCCTTGGCCGCGCTGTTAGCTTGCGCCGCCGCATTCACTGCCAGCACCGCTCATGCCGCCGATGTCACCGGGGTTGCCTTTGTCCACGGCACCGGCAAGCAAACCAATGCCTATCAGGACTATTGGCAACCCACCATGGTCAATAACGTCCGCGGCGGCTTGGTCAATCCGTCCAATTACGTGGTGATCAATTGCGACTTCACCCAATACATGTGGGATAGCCGCGCCGCCGGGTGCCTGGCCGGCCAGCTCACCAGCTTCATTCAAAACAAAAGCATCACCCGCCTGATCATCATCACCCATTCCAATGGCGGCAACGTGATGCGCTGGATCATGTCCAATCCGACCTATGACAGTCGCTACCCCAACATCATCAACAAGATCGTGCGGGTGGACGCATTGGCGCCTTCCTCTGCCGGTACGCCGTTGGCCGATGCCGTGCTGAACGGCAATGTATTTGAAACTTCGCTGGGCTGGCTGCTGGGCTACAAGTCCGATGCGGTACGCCAACAACAAGTCAGCTGGATGGCCAGCTACAACGCCAACAACCTGTATGGCACCGCCGGACGGCCATCGCTGCCCAAGCTGTTTCGCGCAGTGGTCGGTACCGATGTGGAAACTGCCGTATGGGATAGCGATAGCTACTGCGGGGGCTACGCGGAAAATCTGGGGTTGGAAACCACGCAATGGTGGCTGGATAGCTGTTCCGATGGCTTCCTCAATTGCAGCAGCCAATCGGCCGCCGGCTCGGTCTGGTTCAACGACAAATCGAAAATGGCAGGCAAGGAGCCGCTGAGCCATAACCAAAGCCGGCGCGCCTGCTTTGGCCTCGACACCGTCCTGCGCAACGACATGAAGTGAGGCCAGACCACCATGCACATCCTGACAATCTCTCGCCTCAGCCTGTCCTGCGTCCTCGTGTTGGGCATGGCCCGAGCCGCCCATGCCGGGCAACACTTGCTGCCAACCACCACTGGCGACCAAGTTCCCACACTCCTGAGTAGCCAGCCGGCACCGAAAGGCATCATCGAGCGCAAGCCGGTGTCTTTTGCCTGGGCCTTGGATCCCGCCGCTGCATTGACCCAGCCAGCACCACTGGCCGCCAGCAGCCGCGAATATTGGCAAACGGTGGATGCTGCTGCCTTGGCCAAAGGCGTGGACTTGCCGATGACCGCCGCCGGCGCACTGATTCGCATCAGCCCGGCGCAAGGCGCAGCCCCTTTGCAAGCAGATGCGCTGTCGGTTATGGCCGGTCGTCGCTCCATTGCCATCGCGCAACTGGCCGCTGCGCAAAGCCTGCAACAAGCCGGCATGCCGGTCAGCAATGGCACGCAAGTGCTGCGGCTGGGCGCAGGCAGTGGTGCCGGGCATGCCCAGCTGCGCGCCGCCAATGCCCGCGGCAACTACGTGGTGCATGTGTTCGAGCCGACCAGCGATGTCGTCCTGAACGCGCAAGCCAATCGAAATGCAGTGTTGGCTGGCCAAACCATGCGCGTAAGCATTGCCGCCAGTCGTGCTGCACAGGCCCTGCCGGTGCAGGTGCAAGCCTTGCTGGTGGCACCCGATGGCAGCAATACGCCCGTCAAGGTGCAGCGCGCCGCCGATGGCAGCCTGCAAGCGGTGTTCACGCCGGCACTGCGCAACAACCGTGTGACGGGGCTTTGGGAGCTGCAAGTGTTTGGCATGCTCGGTGACACCCCCCGCGATGTGCGCACCGCGTTTGCAGTTGGCCAGCCCACGGCTAAATTTGCAGGCAGCGCTGGCCAATCTGCCGACCTGCACGTCAGCCTGCCGGTGCAAGCCGCATCTGCAGGGCGTTACGAAGCCAGGGGCACCTTGTACGCGACGGCACCCGATGGCCAGCTGCGGGCGGTGAGTGAGGCCCATGCAGCGGCATGGATGCAGCCCGGCCGGTACACGCTGCAACTTCCATTCTCCAAGGCGCATCTGCCCAGCGGCTATGGCGCACCGTATGAACTGCGGCAATTGGAATTGCATGACCAAAGCCGGATGGCACCGTTGGAAATCCGCGCACACGCCGCACGTTTCTGATTGGCGTATGGGTTGAGGCGACGGCCGGGCTTGCCCGGCCGTCAGCATTTTTGCAGGATGCACACATGAAACTCACTCCTCGCACCCGCTGGTTACTGGCCAGCCCGCTCCTGCTCCTGCTGCTTGCCGTGCTCGGCTATGTGGTCGCCGGCCCTTTCCTTGCCATCCACAGCATCCGCGATCTGGTAGCGCGCGGTCAGACTCAGGAACTTTGGCGTTTTGTCGAATTCGACAGCCTGCGCGAAAGCGTGCGTCCGCAGCTGCAACAGAAAATCGCACAAAGCATTCTTGCCCGTACCGGCAATACGCAGAGCGCGCGCAACGTGGGTGAAGTCACCGTCATGCTGGCCAAGCCGGCGATTGATGCCATAGCCTCGCCACAAGGGTTTGCCGTGCTGCTGCAAGGCAGCTCATTGGCCAGAAGTACGCCTGTCGCTGCGTCCGGCAAGGCGCCCCCCAATGATCCGTTGAAGACCGCCGTCACCCATTTCGAATCCACAAGCCTGCTCACCGCAACCGTGCAAAATGCCGAGGGTCAGCCAGTGGTCTTCGAGTTCCATCGGCACGGTTTGGCGTGGAAATTGGACGGCTTGCGTTTGCCCCCATAAGCATGGAGGCGTCACGATCAATCGGCGTTGTTGGCTACCCCATGCGGAACGTGGCCAGCAGCGACATGCCGACGTGCCGAATCGATGTTATGAGGTGAGTCATCGAAAAAAATATCGGCACCAAACGCTTCCAGGAACGGGCCTTTATCGCGTCCGCCAAGAAACAGGGCTTCATCCAGGCGCACATTCCACTCGCGCAAGGTGCGAATCACGCGCTCATGTGCGGGTGCCGAACGTGCAGTAACCAAGGCAGTGCGTATGGGTGAATCCTCGCCCACCGGAAACGCTGCCTGCAGCCCGTGCAATGCGGCCAAAAATCCACGAAACGGCCCACCCGACAGTGGTTCATGCGCCAATGCGCGCTCGTGTCGACCAAACGCTTCCAAGCCTTGCTCGCGTGATACGCGCTCACTTTCATCACCAAAAATCACCGCATCGCCATCGAAGGCGATGCGCAATT
>DAORUL010000059.1:0-10510 GCA_035433165.1 Thermomonas sp.
TGGGCGCAGTTGTTGCGCCGCTATCGGCGTGCGGAAAGTACGCGCTTGATTTGGCGCGATGTGGTGGAGGCTGCGCCAGTGGAGGAAATCCTGGCCGGCAGCAGTGTGCTGGCAGAGGGCTGTTTGCAGCTGGCACTGGCCGCGTTGGAGGCCGAATTCGCGCAGCGCTTTGGCGTGGTGCGTGATGCGCAGGGACAGGTGCAGCGCTTGGTGGTGTTCGGCCTGGGCAAGCTGGGCGGCGGCGAGCTGAATTTCAGTTCCGATATCGACCTGGTGTATGCCTACGACAGCGAGGGCGAGTCCGACGGCGCGCGCGTGCTGCATGCGCAGGATTATTTTGCGCGGCTGGGCCAGCAGTTGGCCAGGGTGTTGGATGACGTCACTGCCGACGGGTTTTGTCACCGCGTGGATTTGCGCTTGCGGCCGTTTGGCAATGCCGGACGGGTGGCGTTGTCGTTTGCCGCGATGGAGTTGTATTTCCAGCGCGAGGGCCGCGACTGGGAGCGCTATGCGTGGCAGAAGGCGCGCTGTGTGGCGGGTGATGTGCAGGCTGGTGCGCGCTTTCTGGAAACATTGCGGCCGTTCGTGTATCGGCGTTATCTGGACTACGGCGCGCTGGATGGATTGCGTGCGATGAAGGCGCTGATTGCCGCCGAAGTGACGCGCAAGGACATGGCCGATGACATCAAGCGCGGGCCGGGTGGTATTCGTGAAATCGAATTTCTGGCGCAGGCGCTGCAGTTGATTCGTGGTGGCCGCGAGCCGGCATTGCGCAGCCGCTCACTGCTCACTGCGCTGTCCGCACTGGAAGCGGCCGGGCATATCGAATCGCAAGCCGCCGCCGCGCTGACGCAGGCGTATCGCTATTTGCGGACACTGGAAAACCGCCTGCAAATGTTGGCCGATGCCCAGACCTATGCGCTACCGGAGGATGCGGTTCTGCGTGCACGCTTGGCGTCGGGACTGCGCTATCCAGACTGGGCTGCCCTGCACGCGGAGCTTGCACAATGGCGGGCACGGGTGGCCGAGGAGTTTTCGGCATTGCTGGCGCCGCGCCGCCGCCGCAGTCATGACGGCGACACCTTGGCGCCTTACTGGCGCGCCCTGCCCGAGCATGGTGAAGCCGCGCAATTGGAGGCTGCAGGCTTTGCCGAACCGATGGCGCTGCATGCCAGCCTGTGTGATTTTGCGCGTGCCCCGGGCGTGCGTGATTTGTCCGATGCGGCGCGTGTGCGGCTGGACCGGGTACTGCCCGCACTGTTGCAACAGGCGGCCAATGGTGCCCAGCCCGATGCCGTGTTGCGGCGGGTCTTGCCGCTGCTGCACACCCTGTTGCGGCGGGCCAGTTATCTGGCGTTGCTGGATGAACAGCCGGCGGCGCTGACGCGGCTGGTGGATGTGTTGGCGCGTAGTGCGCTGCTGGGTGAGCGCTTGGCCGCCTACCCATTGTTGCTGGATGAATTATTGGATGTGCGCGTGGGCAGTGAATTGCCTGATCGCGCCGGCATGCTCGCGCAATGTGTGGCGGTGCTGCGCGAGGACGATGTGGAGGCGTCGCTGGATGCACTCAATGAGCTGCGGCAAGCCCTGAGTTTCCGCTTTGCGCTCGCCCTGCTGGATGCGCGCATCGATGCTGCAGAGTGTGCGCAGCGCTTGGCGTGGTTGGCCGATGCGGTGGTGGCATGCGTGTTGCAGCTGGCCAATGCCGAGTTGCGCGCGGCGCATGGGGTCATTGCCGGTGGCCGGTTTGCGGTGCTGGGCTATGGCACCTTGGGGGGTGAAGAGCTGGGCTTTGGTTCGGATCTGGATCTGGTGTTCCTGTTTGATGCGCCGATCGATGCGGCGTCCGATGGCGCGCGTGCGTTGGATGCGCCGCGCTGGTATGCGCGCTTGGGGCAGAAAGTGGTGGCCTTGCTGGGTGCGCGCACCGGCGCGGGGCGTTTGTTCGATGTGGATGTACGGCTGCGCCCGGATGGCGCCAAGGGCCTGCTGGTCTCCAGCCTGTCCAGCTATGCCGACTATCAGCGCCATCGCGCCTGGACGTGGGAACATCAAGCCTTGGTACGCGCACGCGGTGTTGCCGGTGATGCCGCGCTGCTTGCCGATTTCGAGCAGATTCGCGAGGAAGTGTTGGCGCAACCACGCGATGCCGGAACACTTGCCGAAGATGTGCGTTTGATGCGCGCCAGAATGCGTGCAGAACTCGACCGCAGCGATGCCGCGATGCTCGACCTCAAGCAGGGCGAAGGCGGTCTGGTGGATCTGGAATTCCTGCTGCAATTGTTGGTGCTGCGTGATGCAAACAAACAGCCCGCCTTGCTGCGGCCACGCGCCACCGCCGCCTTGCTGGGTGCGGCCCAGGCCGCGCATTGCTTGGATGCAGGCAGCTCCGCCGCCTTGCTGCAGGCGCATGCCGTACTGCTGGATGCGGGCCTGCGTTGCACCTTGGACAGACGCCCGCGCCGCGCGCTGCGCGATGAGGCGATCACGCACGCCTGTGCGGCGATTCGGACAGAGGTGATGCACGTATTGGGTGGGTGAATGCGCTGTGCAGATGGGCTAGGGATTGCGCTGCAACCGCTGCCTGATGACCGCCGCAATCCGCTCGGTTTCACGCAGGGGCGTGGCGGCGAATTCGGCCATGGTCTCGTCGAGCGCACGCACGCGGCCGGAGCTGAGCAAGCTGTCGATGAAGTGCCGGCTGCGGCCCTGCACGCGCTTGTGTTGCCACACGAACAGGGGCGCATGGGTCGCCGCTGCTTCGCTGAGCATGTTCACCGAATCGGGGGTACAGATCAGGCGGTCGGCATTGGCCAGCAGCCCGGCATACGGGTTGGTGCCATCGCCGGTGTCGCGCCAACGCAGGCCGGGCACGCGCACATCCACCGCACCCATGGCGGCGCGCCATGCGGGGGGGGTGCGGCGTGAGGCAATGGCGCTGAAACTGCCGCCTTCGGCACGTGCACGCGCGCTGAGTTGTTGCAGCAGCGCGCCAAAGTCGGCATCGTCCAGCGCCGCAGCACGGGTCGGTCCGCCCACCAGCAGCACACTGTGCGGGGTGGGCAGCATGGCGAGATTGGGAAATACGGAAATTGCGCGCAGCAGCCAGTCGTCATCCACCGGATGCAGGCTGCCCAGCGTGTGCACGACATTGCTGCCCGCGAGGCGGTCATGCTGGGGCGTGATCACGATGTCCCAATGCGCGGGATCAATGCGCGGGTTGAGAATCTGCACGGCTTGCGCACCGCGAGTGCGTAGCAGGCGGGTGGCCAGTGCCGCTTGCCGGCCACAGCCGATGGCCAGCTGCGGCGCTGCCTGATGGCGGGCGTGAAAGGCCGGCCCCAGGCCGTGCTGCGCCCCCGGCAGTACGCGCGGGGCCAGCCAGCGCCACGGCGCACGCGGTTGCAACACGATTTCGGTGACGTGCAGGTCCAAGGCGTGGGCCAAGGCCAGCGCCTGCCGTGCATTGCCGGCACGGCCGTCGTGGAGAGCCGCACAAGCCGGAGCTTTGGTCTGAGTTGGTGATTGTTGCATAATTCGTATTAATTCGTTCCGAATATGCCATTTACTTTCGCCAGTGGAACTATACACTGTGCGCCATTCCCTTTCATCCCGCAGAGCATGCCATGAGCCAGCCCCTGAACGATGCCGCCCTAGACCAGTTGTTTCGTACCGCGCGCACTTACAACGCGTTCAGTGGTGACATCTCCGATGCCACCTTGCAGCAGCTGTATGACTTGCTGAAGTTTGGCCCCACCGAGGCCAATACCACCCCGGCGCGCATCGTGTTCGTGAAGTCCGATGCCGCCAAGGCCAAGCTGGGGCCGGCGCTGTCCGAGGGCAATTATGCGAAGACGATGGCCGCGCCGGTGGTGGCGATCATTGGCTATGACATGCGCTTCTTCGACAAGCTGCCGGTGCTGTTTCCGCATACCGATGCCAAGCCGTGGTTCGAACATCGTGACGAGGCCAATCTGGCGTGGGTGGCGATGCGCAGCAGTGCGCTGCAAACCGCGTATTTGATATTGGCAGCGCGCTCATTGGGCTTGGATTGCGGGCCGATGACCGGCTTTGACAATGCCAAGGTCGATGAAGCGTTCTTCACAGGCACCACGGTTCGTTCCAATATTCTGGTCAATCTGGGCCACGGCGACCCAGCCAGCATCTTCCCGCGTTCGCCGCGTCTGGGCTTCGACGAAGCCTGCCAAATCGCCTGATCCCTAGGCTGCTGTTTCCTCATCTGGAGCTCGCCATGAACAAGATTCGCCCCCTGTTATTGGCCGCCGTGCTGGTTGCCGGTGTACTGACCTTCGCCCAGCCGATGGCTGTGGCGGCACCTGCCAGCAAGGCCGCCACCACGGCGGTGGTTGCGCTGAAGCCGGTATCCGGGACATACACGCTTGATCCCAGCCACACCAATGTATTGGCGCAGTGGACGCATTTCGGGTTCTCGCAGCCAACCGCTGAATTTCGCATCAGTGAAGGGGCACTGGTGTTTGATGCCGCAAACGTCGCCAAGTCCAGCGTGGCAGTGAGCTTCCCGATCATGCAGATCGATAGCTTCGTGCCGCAATTGGACAAGCACCTGCAAAGCGCAGATTTTTTTGATGCGGCCAAATTCCCCACGGCCAGTTTCAAAAGTACTTCCGTCAAGCCTGCGGGGGTCAACAAGTTCACCGTGGTCGGCAATCTGACCATCAAGGACATCAGCAAGCCGGTGACCTTGGCGGTGACCATGAATGGTGCGGGCAAACACCCGATGGCAGGCAAACAGGCGATTGGGTTTACCGCCACCGCCAGCATCAAGCGCAGCGATTTCGGCGTGGGTGGGTATGCTCCCAATGTCAGCGACGAAGTGCATTTGCGCATCACCACCGAAGGCATGTTGGCCGATGCGCCAACCGCCGCAAAGTAAGGCGCAAGCCGTGATCATCGAACGCCCGTCCGCGTCACGCGGCGAGGTAGCGCTGGATTGGCTGCACAGCCGGCACACGTTTTCGTTTGGGCATTACTACGACCCGGCGTGGATGGGCTTCGGTGTGTTGCGGGTGATCAATGACGATACCGTGGCCCCCGGTGGCGGTTTTGCGCCCCACCGGCACGCCAATATGGAAATCATCAGCGTGGTGCTGGAAGGCGCGCTGGCGCATCAGGACAGCGCCGGCCACAGTGGCGTGATTCGCGCCGGCGATGTGCAGTGGATGAGTGCCGGGCATGGCATCGAACACAGCGAATACAACGCCTCGCAAACCGAGCCGGTGCATTTCCTGCAACTCTGGATTCAGCCGGAGCGGCTCAACCATCAGCCGGCCTACGAGCAACAGCATTTCCCGTTGCAAGCACGGCATGGGCGCTGGTGCGTGGTGGCCTCACCTGACGGCGTGGCGGGTGCTGTCGCCATTCGCCAGCAAGCCACATTGGCCATCACGCACTTGCAGTCTGGCGGTGCGCTGGAGGTCGTGCTGGAAGCATCCAGGCGGTATTGGCTGCATGTGGCCAGCGGTGAGGTGATGTTGGATGACCGCGCACTCAGCGCTGGCGATGCCTTGGGGTTTGTCGAAGAATCGGGCGTATTGAATCTGCGCGGCGGGGCGGCCGCCAGCGATGTGTTGCTGTTTACGCTGCCCGCCTGAGTGTTGCCGCTGACGCGCTGCTAAACTGGCACGGTTCCCGCAACGTTTGTCTCACTATGGCCGAGTCCGTCCGCACCCCATCCACCACCGCCAAGCCGCAGCAGCGCCACGAGGTGCATCGCGCCGACCTGCCGCTGAGTTGCCCATTGCCCGCGCACGCGGTGTGGAACGAACATCCGCGCGTGTATCTGTCCATCGTGGAAGATGGCGGGCAAAGCCAGTGTCCGTACTGCGGCAACGTCTACATCCTTGTTGACTGAGTGAGCAGGCGCGATGCGCCGCTTGACCGTAGTGCAACTGCTGCCGGCACTCGAAGCCGGTGGCGTTGAGCGTTCCACCCTGGAAATCGCCGCGGCCTTGGTGGGCGCGGGGCATCGCGCCATCGTCGCGTCTGCCGGTGGCCGCATGCTGCCGCAGCTGGACGCCATCGGTGCCGAGCATGTGCGGTTGGCGATTGGCCGCAAGTCACCTTGGGTGCTGCGCCATCTGCCCGCAGTGCGACGGCTGTGCGCGCAGGCCGACATCGTGCATGCGCGCTCGCGGCTGCCGGCGTGGCTGGCATGGTGGGCGCTGCGCACACTGCCCGCGGCGCGGCGGCGGCATTTCATCACCACCGCGCATGGGTTGAATTCCGTGTCCCGCTACAGCGCGATCATGACGCGTGGCGAGCGCGTGATTTGCGTGTCGAACACGGTGCGCGACTATCTGTTGCAACACTATCCGCAGACCGACCCGGCACGTCTGCGGGTCATTCCGCGTGGCATTGACCCGCACGCATTTGCACCTGCACCGCTGCCGGATACGGCGGCGCGCGCGCGCGTCGCCCATCACTATCCCCGGTTGGCAGGCAACGGCCCGCTGCTGCTTCTGCCCGGGCGCGGCACCCGCTTGAAAGGCCATGCCGATGCGATTGCACTGCTGGCGCAACTGCGCGCCAGCGGCCTGGATGCACGCCTGTGGATGCCGGGTGCGCAGCAGTCAGGGCGCGAGGCGTATCTGCGTGAGCTGGAACAGTTGGCACAGACGGCCGGGGTGACCGCTGCGCTGGCGATCACTGCGCCTACCGATGCGATGCGCGAGGCATATGCCGCCTGCGATCTGGTGTTGCAACTGTCACGCAAGCCCGAGGCGTTGGGGCGCACCGTGCTGGAAGCGCTGGCGGTGGGGCGGCCGGTGGTGGGCTGGGCTCACGGTGGCGTGGGCGAATTGCTGCACGAATTATTTCCGCAGGGGGCCGTGCCAGCCTTTGAAATGAGCGAGATGACACGGCGTGCAGGCATGCTGCTGGCGCAGCCACCCACGTTGCCGGTTACGATGCCCTACACATTGGATGCGATGCAGGAGGCGACATTGGCGCTGTATCAGGAAATCACGAACGTATGAGTGCGGTGCCACCATCAGCGGCGGCAAGTGCGCCAAAACTGCTGCGCTGGGCACCCGCGTGGGTGTTGGCGTTTGTTGCACTGTGGCCATTGCACGGGTTTGCAGAATTGTTGTTGGTGCTGGGTGCGCTGACCGGGCTGGCCACGTTGTTGGTGCAGCGGTTTCGTGGCGGCACACGGTTGCTCAGTGGGCCGGCGTGGGCCCTGACCAGCGTGCTGTTCTTTACGTATTGGCTGCCGGAATTGGTGTCGGCGCTGGATGCGGTGGATACCTGGCGCTCCCTTCGGGAAGTGTTGATTGATTTGCGCTACCTGCCTTTTTTGTGGCTGGTGGCCGCAGCGGTGGATACCCAGCACGGTTGGCGTAAAACCTTCACCGGGCTGGGTGTCATCGCCTTGCTGTGGACGCTGGATGCCTTGATTGAAGCGGCGATCGGCCATAGCCCCGTGTTCTGGCTGCTGGATCATGCGCGTATTGCACTGACCGGACGCAGCATGTGCGAAGGATCCACGATGGTGGCCGATCGCCTGGGTGGCGTGCTGGGGCCGTGCAATCTCAAATTGGGAATTTTGCTGGCCAGCCTGTCGCCGTTTGCGTTGGATTTGGCGTGGCGCAAATTTGGGCGGCCAGGCTGGCTGCTGGCGGCATTGGGTATTGGCTTGGTGATCATGTTGGCTGGCTCAAGGGCTTCATGGATCACTTATGCATTGGTGATGTTGTGGACCGGTTGGCGTGCTTTGGGTTGGAAGCGCTTGGGCCTGCTGTTTGCCGCCGGCGCATTAGCCATGACGTTGGCAACCGTCGTTTCGCCGCAAGTGCGCGGGCGCATGCAATTGACCGCACAGGCGTTGTCGGCCAACGAACAAGGTGTGGATGCCGCATTGACCGGGCGCGGACGGATTTGGTCGGCAGCGGTGTGCATGCTGCGCGAACATCCCATCAATGGTGTGGGGGTACGCGGGTTTCGTGATGCCTTCCCCGGCTGCGATCCACAGCCTGGTGTAGTGGCGGCATGGGGAACCGGAGTCGCGCTGCATGCCCACCAAATCGTGCTGGAAGTGTTGTCCGAAACCGGGTTGGTGGGGCTCATGATTTGGCTGGCCGGCGCCGCACTGGCTTTGCGGGCGTGGCGGTTTGCCGATGCGGCAGCTCGCACCCGCGCACGCCCGGCGATGCTGGCGCTGGCGGTCAGTATGTTCCCCATCAACACCCATCTGGCGGCGTACTCCACGTTTTGGGGCAGCGTGCTGCTGCTGTTGGCTGCCCTGTATGCCGGCAGTTTGCTTGGCCGCGACAGCGACTGAGCAGCACCGCATGGCACAGTGGCTGGCGCGCGGATTTGTCTGGCTGGGGCGCAAGGTAGCCGGCTTGTCGCCGGCGGCGCGCGCGCGACTGGCACACGGGTTGGTGCGTCTACCCTGGGTGAATACCCGTCGGCGGCGGATCGCGTCGATCAATCTGGCGTTGTGCTTTCCACAGTTGGATGCCGCTGCCCACCGTGCGCTGTTGCAACGGACGCTGCGCTCCAATGCCACCGGTGCGTTGGAAACCTTGTGCGCGTGGTTTGCCAGCCGCGAGCAACTGGCCGGTGGTGCGCACATCAGCGGGCTTGCACATCTGCACGCTGCACTGGCCGAAGGACGCGGCGTGGTTGTAGTGGGCGCGCATTATGATGGGATCGAACTGGCAATGCGCCACGTGGCCGATGCGGCCGGACAGTCGATGCCGATCCTGGTGCGGCGGCACAATGATCCTGCCATTGAAGCTGCAATCGCGCAGGCGCGTGAGCGCTACGCCGGGCAGGTCTTCGACAAAAAAGACATTGCCGGATTTGCGACCCAGGTACGCGCCGGCAAGGCGGTGTTTTACGTGCCCGATCAAAACGCCGCACGTCGCACCGTGTTCGTTCCGTTCCTGGGCGTGCAAGCGGCCACCTTGGGGGCGATTGGCGGTGTGCTGCAACGCTGTGGGGGGCGCGTGCTGCTGCTGTGGGCGCAGCGTGATGCGCAAGGCGTGCAGCAGATCACGCTGACACCGGCATGGCCGGATTGGCCCAGCAGCGATGACACCGCCACCGCCGCGCGTTACATGCAGTGGATTGGCGAGTCCTTGCAAGCGGCACCCGAGCAATATTTGTGGGTGCATCGCAGGTTCAAGACACGGCCACCCGGCGAGCCGTCGATTTATTGATACATCGTGTTGTCGGGCTGACCGGGTTGGCGTTTGAAGCGCCGATGGATCCACAAATACTGGCTGGGCACCGCGCGAATCATGGTTTCGATCAAGGCCATTACCCGCGCGGTATCGGCACTGGCATCGGATGATGGAAAGTCGGTCAATGCCGGGGTCAGCCGCAATCGGTAACTGCCATCGGCATTGCGGATGTGGGCAAACCCCAATACCGCGGCACCCGACAAACGCGCCAGTTGATGGGTGGAGGTCAGGCTGTACGCGGTTTGCCCGAAAAACGGCACATACACACTGTCGCCACGGCGGGTGTCCTGGTCGGGCGCGAACCACAGCAACCCGCCTTGCTTGAGGTGGCGCAGTGCGGGGCGCAGTTCTTCGCGGGTAAACATCGCGCTGGCGTAGCGCATGCGGCCACGCCGCACCGCCCATTCCATCGGGCCGGTGTCATGCGGGCGATACATGCCAGCCAAGGGCGCGTGCGCACACATCAAGCGCGCCGCCATTTCCAAGGTCACGAAATGACCGGAAATGATGATGACGCCGCGCCCACCGGTCTGCGCGGCAGCAAGATGTTCCAGTCCCTCCACTTGCACCGTGCCTTGCATCGGTGCCACCGAACCCCACCACGCCCGCGCAAATTCGAACAGCCCAATGCCCAGCTGCTGAAAACTTTCACGCAGCAACTGGGCTTGCGCGTCGGCGGACAGTTCGGGAAAGCACAGCGCGATATTGCGTGCCGCGACCTGTCGGCGGCTGCGCGACAGCACGCCCAGCAATGGCCCAAGTGCTTTGCCCAGTGCGCGTTGCAAGGGCCACGGCAGGTGCGCAAACAGGACGCAACAGCCCACGCCCAGCCACACCGGCCAGTGCTTTGGGGCCAATGGGGGGCGAATGCCGGGGGATGTTTCTGTGCTTGCGGACATGCAGGGATTCTACCCGGCGCCGCGGCTTCGCTATCCTGTCGGCATGCGGACCGACCTCACCGAGCGGGTACTGCGTGGTCTGTATTCGGCTGCGTTGTATCTGTTATTGCCCATCACCTTGTATCACCTGATCTGGCGCGGGTTCCGTCAGCGTGCCTATTTCCAGCGCTGGGACGAGCGCTACGCCAGTTATGCCGATCCCCGCACGCCAGCCCCGTTGTGGTTGCATGCAGTATCGGTGGGCGAGGTCAACCTGGCCGCACCTTTGGTTGCACGGTTGCGCGCATTGCGCCCGGATCTGCAATTGGTGGTGACCACGATTACCCCCACTGGCTCGGCGCGTGCGCGTGCGCTGTGGGGCGATAGCGTGGCGCATGTGTA
>DAORUL010000060.1:0-10486 GCA_035433165.1 Thermomonas sp.
CTGAACCTCAGCCACGACAGCTTCGACCGCGACCGCGAAGCGGTGTGGCAACGCGCCGTGGCGGCGGGTGTCACGCGCGCCATCCTCACCGGCGCATCACGCGAACATTCGCCCAAGGCGCTCGAATTGGCGCGCAGCAAACCCGGGCAGTGGTTTGCCACCGCCGGTGTGCATCCACACCACGCCAGCGAATACACCGCCGAATGCGATGCCGAATTGCGCGAACTGCACACCCACCCGGAAGTGGTGGCGGTGGGGGAATGCGGGCTGGATTACTTTCGTGATTTCTCGCCGCGCCCGGCGCAACGCAGCGCGTTCGAAAAGCAGTTGCAGATTGCAGTGGACACGCAAAAACCGCTGTTCCTGCACCAGCGCGATGCGCATGCCGACTTCATGGCGATGCTGAAAAACTTCGACGGCCAGCTTGGCCCGCGGGTGGTGCATTGCTTTACCGGCAGCCGCGAAGAGTTGTTCGACTATCTGGATCAGGACTGGCATATCGGCATCACCGGCTGGCTGTGCGATGAGCGGCGTGGCGCGCATCTGCGCGAACTGGTGAAGCACATTCCGGCCCAGCGTTTGATGATCGAAACCGACGCGCCCTATCTGCTGCCACGCACGATTTCGCCGATGCCCAAAGACCGCCGCAACGAGCCGATGTATCTGGCGCATATCGTGGAAGAATTGGCGCGGGATCGCGGCGAAGCGGTCGAGCTGGCCGCCGCCCACAGCTCCGCCACCGCGGCCGCGTTTTTTCGCTTGCCCAGCGCACCAGCAAGTTAATAGACCCGCTGGTTTAGTTATGTGCTAGGCTGCGCGCCAACCCGCCCCACCGGATGTTTGCGCATGCGTGTTTCCGCTCGCCTTGTCGTGTCAGGCCTTGCCCTTTGCCTGGCGCTGCTCACCGCCGCCTGCCACACACAAGACCGCAGCGCGCAAGCTGCGTCTGCGCAAGCGGTCAGCGTGGTGCCGGCGCAGATGCAAACCCTGTCACGCAGCGTGCCGGCCTCGGGGCCGGTGGCGGCATGGGAAGACATGCAATTGGGGGTCGAACTCAGCGGCCTGCGCGTCACACAGCTGCTGGTGGATGTGGGCCAGCAGGTGCAGAAGGGCGAGCTGCTGTTGGCGCTCGATCATCGCAGTCTAGATAGCGATCTGGCTCAGGCGAATGCGAACATGCAGCAGGCGCAAGCCGGCGCCGAGTTGGCGCGTTCGAAATACACGCGCGGGCAGTCGCTGGTGGAGGGCCACTACATCAGCGCGGTGGCGTTGGATGAGTTGCGCGCCGCACGCGCCCAAGCCGAGGCGCAGTTGGGCACCGCACGCGCCGTGCGCGATACCGCCGCGCTGCGTCGCAGCTATGCCGAACTGCGCGCCCCCGATGCCGGCCTGATTTCCAAGCGGCTGGTGCAACCCGGGCAAGTGGTGGCTGCCGGCAGCGAATTGCTGCGGCTGATACGGCAAAACCGGCTGGAGTGGCGCGCCGATCTGCCCGAAGCGCAATTGGCGCAGGTGCGGGTGGGGCAAGACGTGGTGCTGGACGGCAGCGGCGTGCACGGCCGCGTGCGCGCCGTCACGCCCGGCGTGGACAGCAGCAGCCGCACCGGCACCGCCTATGTGGATTTGCCGCAGCCCAAACAAGTGCAGCCGGGCACCTATGTGCAGGGCAAGATCCTGATCGGGCAGGGCGCGGCCTTGGTGGTTCCGATCAGTGCCGTGCTGCGCCGCGATGGCCATGCCTATGTGTTCGTGGTGCGCGATGGCAAACACGCCACGCGTGTGCGCGTTGAACCGGGCAGTAGTGACGGTGGCCAGGTTGAAGTCCGCAGCGGGCTGAAGGCCGGCGAGCAAGTGGTCAGCGCCGGTGCCGGCTTCCTGTCCGACGGCGATTTGATCCGCATCGTTGCGGCCAGCGGCAGCGCCCCATGAGCGGCGGCGGCACCCTTTCCACCTGGGGCATCCGCAACCCGGTGCCGGCGATCATGCTGTTCTTCGTGCTGTGCGTGGCCGGCTTCTGGGGCTTTCACCAACTGCCGGTGGCGCGGTTTCCCGACATCAGTTTCCCGATGGTGACGGTGGTCATCACCCAACCCGGCGCGTCACCGCAGCAGCTGGAAACCGAAGTGACGCGCAAGGTGGAAGACGCGGTGGCCACGCTCAACCACGTCAAGCGCGTGTTTTCCACGGTGGTGGATGGGCAGTCCACCACGGTGATCGAATTTCGCATCGACGCCAACCTGCTGGAAGCGTTGAACGATGCCAAGGATGCGGTCACGCGCATCCGCATGGACCTGCCGCAGGACATCCAGGAGCCGGTGATTTCCAAAGTGGAAATCGTCGGCTCGCTGCTGACTTATGCGGTGGATGCGCCGTCGATGCCGCCCGATGACGTGTCGTGGTTCGTCGATCGCTACGTGGCGCGCACCTTGTATGGCGTCAATGGGGTGGCGGCCGTCACCCGCATTGGCGGCGTGGATCGGCAGATTCGGGTCGATCTCAACCCGCAAGCCCTGCTCGCACAGGGCATCACCGCCGGTGCGGTGAACCAGCAATTGGCGGCGATGCAAGTCGATCGCCCCGGCGGCAAAACCGAGCAGGACGGCGGCCAGCAAAGCGTGCGCACGCTCAATACCGTGCGCGATGCGCAGGCCTTGCGCGACTTCACGATTGCCCTGCCCAATGGCCAACACGCACGGCTGGACGCGCTGGCCAGCGTCCACGATGGCAACGCCGACCGCAGCCAGATTGCACTGCTCAACGGCAAACCGGTGGTGGGCTTTTCGCTGGCGCGTTCGCGCGGTGCCGATGAGCTCAAGGTGCGCGATGCCGTGCGCGCCGCGTTGGCCGAACTTTCCAGGCAACACCCCGGCGTGGCGTTCCGGCAAGTGACCGACATGTCCGAGGAAACCCAGCGCTCGTATACGTCCTCGATGACCATGCTGTGGGAAGGCGCGCTGCTGGCGCTGGCGGTGGTGTTCTGGTTCCTGCGCGATTGGCGCGCCACCTGGGTGTCGGCCATTGCGCTGCCGCTGTCCATCATTCCCACCTTCGCCGTGATTGCGTGGCTGGGCTTCAGCCTGAACATGATCACCTTGCTGGCGCTGAGCGTGGTGATCGGACTGTTGGTGGACGATGCGATCGTCGAAATCGAAAACATCGTGCGCCATCTGGGCATGGGCAAGAAACCGCTGGACGCCGCGCGCGATGCCGCCGATGAAATCGGCACCGCCGTGATTGCCACGTCGATCACCTTGGCCGCGGTGTTCGTGCCGGTGGCCTTCATGCCCGGCGTGTCCGGCAAATTCTTCCGTGAATTTGGTTGGACCGCCGCCACCGCGGTGCTGTTCTCGCTATTGGTAGCGCGCTTGCTGACGCCGATGATGGCGGCACATTTACTCAAGCCAAAACCGCACGCAGAACAAGACGGCGCGTTGATGCGCCGCTATCTGGTGTGGGTGGACAAGGCGCTGCACAACCGCTGGAAAACACTCGGGATTGCGGGTGCATTGTTCGTGGCATCACTGGCGCTGATTCCGCTGATCCCCACCACCTTCATCCCGGTGTCCGATCAGGGCCGCAGCATGCTGTCGCTGGAGCTGGCACCCGGGGTGCGCATCGAAGACACCCAGCGCATGACCGAGCAGGCACGCCATCTGTTGCAGCCGATGCCCGAACTCAAACAAGTGTTCACCCAAATTGGGTCTGTGCCCAATCTGGGCGACCCCAGCAAAAGCGGCCTGCCGGATTTGCGGCGCGCGGTGCTGACGCTGGAATGGGGCGCATCGAATACCCGTTCGCGCAGCCAGCGCACGCTGGAAACCGAGGTGCGTTCGCGGCTGGCCAATCTGCCCGGCGTGCGCCTGAGCTTCATGAGCAATGAGCCCGGCGAGCTGATGCAATTGGTGCTGGCCGGTGACGATGCCGATGCGCTGTACGCGGCGGCGGCGAACGTGGAGCGCGAGCTGCGCACGCTTCCCGGACTGGGCAGCGTGTCGTCATCGGCTTCACTGCTGCGCCCGGAAGTGCAGATTTTCCCGGACTCTGCGCGTGCTGCCGAACTGGGCGTCTCCACCACCGCCATTGCCGAAGCCGCGCGCATCGCCACCAGCGGCGATTACGTGCAGCGCATGGCGAAACTCAATCTGGCCGACCGTCAGGTTCCCATCCGCGTGGGCTTTGATCAGGCCACCCTGGCGCAGCCGGATTTACTGGGCCAGTTGCGCGTCCCGGGTACACGCGGGCCGGTGCCGCTGGCCGCAGTGGCCACCATGACCGAGGGCAGTGGGCCGTCGGTGATCAGCCGCTACAAACGCCAGCGCAACATCACCCTGACCACCGAACTCAATGGCCGCCCACTGGGCGATGTGATGGCCAAGGTGCAACAACTGCCGTCGGTGAAAACGCTGCCGTCGGGGGTGTCGATCATCAATACCGGCGATGCGGAAATCTTCGTCGAACTGTTTACCGGCTTCATGCTGGCGATGGTGGCCGGGATCGTCTGCATCTACATGGTGCTGCTTTTGCTGTTCCGGCACCCGATGCAACCGCTGACCATTTTGAGCGCCATACCGCTATGCGCGGCCGGTGCCTTTGGTGCGCTGCTGATCACCCGCAACATGCTCTCGCTGCCGGCCTTGATTGGCTTGCTGATGCTGATCGGCATCGCCAGCAAGAATTCCATCCTGCTGGTGGACTACGCGGTGATGGCCGAAGACCAACATGGCCTGCCCCGGCATGCCGCGCTGATCGACGCCTGCCACAAGCGCGCACGGCCGGTGATCATGACCACTATTGCAATGGGCGCCGGCATGCTGCCGTTGGCGCTGGGCTTCGCCGGCGAATCCAGCATGCGCGCACCGATGGCGTGGGCGGTGATTGGCGGGCTGGTGACCTCCACCGCACTCAGCCTGCTGGTGGTGCCCGCCGCCTACACCGTGCTCGACGATGCCGGCCACTGGGTTGCGCGGCGCCTCAAGGGCAAGCCTGCGGCAGCTTAACTGCGCAGGCCCACGCCTTTCTTCAACAAGGTCAAGGCAATCGTGGCCAGCACCGCCACAAAGCCCAGCATCAAGGCATAGGCCATCCACAGCGGCACATCGCTTTGCCCCAGCAAGCCGAAGCGAAAGGCGTTGACCATGTAGAAAATCGGGTTGGCGTGGGTGGCGGCCTGCGCCCACGGTGGCAGCAGACTGATCGAATAAAACACGCCGCCCAGATAGGTCAGCGGGGTCAAAATGAAGGTGGGCACGATGGCCACATCGTCAAACTTCTTGGCAAACACGGCGTTGATAAACCCGGCCAACGAAAAGATCGTCGCACCCAGCAACACCGCGCTCAGCGTCACCAGTGGATGCGGGATATGCACGCGGGTAAACAACATCGCAATGCACAGCACAATTGCGCCCACCAGCACCCCACGCAACACCGCGCCGGTCACATAGCCGGTCAGGATGACCCAATTGGGCATCGGGCTGACCAGCAGTTCTTCCACATAGCGGCCGAACTTGGAGCTGAAAAACGAAGACGACACATTGCCGTAACTGTTCTGGATCACGCTCATCATCACCAAGCCAGGCACGATGAATTGCATGTACTCCATGCCGCCCATCTTGCCCACGCGCGAGCCGATCAGCCCGCCGAAGATCAAGAAATACAGCGTCATGGTGATGGCAGGCGGGATCAGGGTTTGCGTCCAGATGCGCAAGATCCGCATCACTTCGCGCCGCGCGATGGTGGCAAGCGCTACCAGGTTTGCATTGGTGTTCATGTGGCCTCCTTGCCGGTCAGGCGAACAAACAATTCTTCCAGCCGGTTGCTCTTGGTGCGCATCGAGCGCACCCGAATGCCGGCGGCCTCGAAGGCGGCAAACACGCGATTCAAATCCATCGCTCGCGGCATGTCCAACTCCAGCGTATGCACATCGCTGGCCAGCAGCACAGCACCGTCGATCTGCGGCAATACCGATGGCAGTTCGCCTTCGATATCGAACACGAACCCTTCCACATCCAACTTGGCCAGCAGCGACTTCATCGGCCCCTGCTCCACGATGCGGCCGTGGTCGATGATGGCCAAGTTGCGGCACAGGCTCTCGGCTTCTTCCAGATAATGCGTGGTCAGAATGATCGTGGTGCCGGCGGCATTGATGTCCTTCAGTGTCTTCCACATGCCACGGCGGATTTCGATATCCACGCCGGCGGTGGGCTCATCCAGAATCAACAACTTCGGCTGGGTCATCATGGCGCGGGCAATCATCAGCCGCCGCTTCATGCCGCCCGACAGCGAACGGCTCACTTTGTCCGCCTTGTCCCACAGCTGCGCCTCTTTCAACACGTGTTCGGCGCGCGCCAATGCTTGCTCGCGCGGGATGCCGTAGAAGCCCGCGTAATTCACGCAGATATCCAGCGGCTTCTCGAACATGTTGAAGTTGAACTCCTGCGGCACCAGCCCCACCTGCCGCATCGCTGCACTGCGCTGGCGCTCCACATCCGCGCCAAATACCTCAACGCTGCCGCCGCTTTTGTTGACCAGCGAGCTGACAATCCCGATCAGGGTGGACTTGCCGGCGCCATTGGGGCCCAGCAATGCAAAAAAATCACCTGGCGCAACATCCAGGCTGACGCCGTGCAAGGCTTGCACGCCGTTGTCGTAGGTTTTGCGCAAATCGCGCACGCGCAGCGCGGGGGCTGCAAGTTCAGCACTCATGTTCCACACTCATGGATGACCTCAGGCGCTCAGAGCCGCGCAGGAAGCCGGTAGTATAGGCAGCCTTGTGGCACCACCCTTGCCACGCTGTGTTGCAACGCCGTGGCCATTGTTCATTTCCCGATCAAACTCACTACCCGCCGCATGATTGCGCCCAGCGTGGCGCATCTGTCTTTCCTGCGCGATGACGGCCAAGCACTGCCGTGCATCCCCGGGCAGTTCATCCAGATCCATTTCCACAATGCCGATGGCAGCACTGCCAAGCGCAGCTATTCCATCGCCATTGGGCGATCACCCGATGCCGCGCCCGACGCGCAATTGGATATCGCGGTCAGCTATGTGCCCGGCGGCGCCGCTACCGCCCTGTTCGAAGCACTCGCCATTGGTGCCACGTTGGAGGCCAGCGGCCCGTTTGGGCGCTTCTGCCTGTACCCCAATGATGCCAACCAACGCTACCTGCTGATTGGCACCGGCACCGGCATCACCCCCTACCGCGCCATGCTGCCGCAGCTTGAACAGCAAATGGCGCAGCGCGGCGTGCAGGTGGTGCTGCTGCAAGGCGCACGCACGCCCGCGGAATTGCTGTACGGCGATGAATTCCGCGCGTTTGCCAATGCGCATCCCGATTTCCGCTACATCCCGTGTTTGTCGCGTGAACTGCCCGCCGCCGATTCCCCGCATGCGCACGCTGATGTGCGCCACGGCTATGTGCAAAACGTGCTGGCCGAATTACTGCCTAACCCGGCCAGTGACATCGCCTATCTGTGCGGGAACCCGGATATGGTGGATGCCAATTTCGAAGCACTCAAAACCATCGGCTTGCCCATTCCGATGATTCGGCGCGAGAAGTACGTCAGCAACAAGTGACACCCGCCCATGCTTTGGGCAGCGGGGGGCTTCGCCGCGAAATCAAGGCGGAGGCCGCGCAGCGGCCGGGGGACATTCGCGGCGAAGCCCCTCGCTGCCCGAAGCACCGCCTTAACACCCAATGCTGTAAAGGGTGCTTGACAAGCCATTTTTGATGCGTGCATCATCTTGTCAAGCAAACTTGACATTGGGTATCGAAATGATCCAACCGCGCAAACAGCTGCAGGGTGCTGGCCTTGGTTATCTGGGTGCCGGTATCGCGTTTTTGGTGGTTGCCGCTAGCGGCCAGCCCGCTTTCTTAGGCGTAGGCATGGCCTTCATCGGGCTTGGGATCGCGTTCATCGCCAAAGCACGCAAGGACAAACAGCCGTGACCCTGCGCCGCATGCAGTGGGCGTATATCGGCATTGCTCTGGCGGGCTTGTTGCTGGCCGCGGCCGGCAAGTGGTGGTTGCAGTGGCCGGATTCGGCGGTAGGTTCATGGGTCGGCATCAGCTGCGGATTTCTGCTCGGCGTGCTGCTGATGGCACTGCTGCCGCGTTGGTGGCGCGAACATTGCGATGAAATGTATGCACAACCTGCGGGCAAGCGCTACATCCGGGCGCTGCTGCCCATCATGTTCGGCTATGCGGTGGTGCTGTATGGCTCGATGACGCTGATCAAGCACGGCATCACCTCCGTCCCGCTGCGTGCAGTGGTTGCCGTGCTGCCGGCCCTGGCCATTGCCTTGTTGATGCGCGCCGCATTGCGCTATCTGCGTGAGATCGACGAGCTGCAACGCCGGATTGAAACCGAAGCCATCGGCATTTCGGCACTTGGCGTATCCCTGCTGTATTTCGCCGGTGGCTTGCTGGAAAAAGCCAAGGTACTGAGTTTCGACGCCGGTGTCGCCATGATCTGGGTGTTCCCGTTGCTGATGTTCTTGTACGGCATCAGCAAGATGATCGTCACCAAGCGCTATCTATGAACAACCGGCTGCGCGAATTGCGTGAGGCCCACGGCTGGTCGCAGGGCGAACTTGCGACACAGCTGGAGGTCTCGCGGCAAACCATCAACGCGCTGGAAACCGGCAAGTACGACCCCTCTTTACCACTGGCGTTTCGCATCGCCCGCTTGTTTTCGCTGCAGATCGAAGATGTGTTTCTGCCTGATGCAGGCTGACGCCAGTTCCTTTCCAACCACAACCATCCAACGAGGTTGTTTCCGATGAATTCCCGCAAGACTCGACTTGTTCTGGCCATCGTCGCGGCTGCCGCCGTGTTCGGCTACAAGACGCTACACCACACCCCCGATACGGACTCCGGCAAGACCATTGCCAGCAAGCAAAGCACCGCACCGGTTGCGCCCATCAAGCCCACGCTATTGGGCACGCTGGCATTTACGCCCTGCAGCTTGAGCTCACCGTTCAGCAAAGACGCACTGGAAGCCCAGTGCACGCGCTTTGAGGTGCCCGAAGATCGCAGCCAACCCAATGGCCGCAAGATCGCGCTGAATATCGCGTGGGTGCCAGCTTCGGATAATGGCTCTGCCTCGCCCGATCCGGTGTTCTTCATCGCAGGCGGCCCCGGGCAATCCGCGGTGGACAGCTATCCCGGACTGGATCCGGTGTTCAAGGAAGTGCGCAAGCACCGCAACGTGATCTTGGTCGATCAACGCGGCACCGGCAAATCCAATTTGTTGTCCTGTGCGTCCGATGATGACGACGGCAGCACCCGCACACCCACGCCCGGGGAAATGCAAGCCAAGACACAGGCCTGCGTGGACACCTTGTCGAAGACAGCCGACCTGCGCCACTACACCACCACCGATGCGATTACCGATCTAGATGCGGTGCGGCAGGCCATCGGTGCCAAGCAGATCAACCTGGTGGGCGTGAGCTACGGCACCCGCGTGGCGCAGCAATATGCAATGCGCTACCCGGCGGCCACACGCAGCATCGTGCTGGATTCGGTGGTGCCCAATACACTGGGGCTGGGCAATATCTTCGCCCGCAATCTGGATGATGCGCTGGCCCTGCAATTTGGGGTGTGCAGCAAGAATCCTGCGTGCAAAACCGCGTTGGGCGACCCGCGTGCCGAACTCGACACCTTGCTGACCAAACTGCGCGCCGCGCCGCCCACCGTGAGTTATCGCGACGCCAGCAGCGGCGAATGGAAGCAGGACGTGCTGCATGCCGACAGCGTGGCCGGCATGGTGCGCATGTATGCCTACATGCCACTGGCAAGTTCACTGCTACCCAAGCTTATCCATGAAGCCAATGGCGGCCATTACGAAGGCTTGCTGGCACTGATCAAGATGATGACCGGCGAGATGAAAGACGCGATGGCGATGGGCATGCAGCTGTCGGTGGTGTGCAGCGAAGACGCGGCCAGCATGGTGGCGCGTGAGGAAGACAGCCACACCTTGCTGGGCAACACCATGTCGGAAGGGATGGCGGCGATGTGCAAGGTTTGGCCGAAAGGCACACCGCCGGCGGATTTCCACAACGCGCTTGCCACCCAAGTACCGGCGCTGGTGTTGGAGGGCGAGTTTGATCCCGTCACCCCGCCGCGCTACGGCAGCGAGGTGGTGAAGACCCTTCCCAATAGCCGCCTGTTCGTGCTCAAAGGCCAGGGCCATAACGTGATTGGTGCCGGCTGCATGCCGAAACTGTTTGCGCAGTTCATCGAAAAAGCCGATGCCAAACACCTGGACGGCAGCTGCTTGGACACATTGGCCTATGCACAGCCCTTTACCAGCTTCAACGGCGCCGCGCCGTAAGCGCCCCCACCTTCAAGGAACAACGCAATGATCGTTGCAGAACATCTTCGCAAAACCTTCCCCGGCAAGGGCAAGGACAAGCAGCGCGTGATCGCCGTGGATGACGTCGGCTTCACCGCACACGACGGCCAGATTACCGGCTTGCTGGGCCCCAATGG
>DAORUL010000061.1:0-6365 GCA_035433165.1 Thermomonas sp.
ATGTCGATTTCGCGATCTTCGCGCCACGGGTGCTGGCCATGCAGGACACCTTCCGTCCGCCGTGGTTCCATCGCAATATCGCCAGCGAATTCATGGGTCTGGTGCACGGCGTGTACGACGCCAAGGCCGATGGGTTCGCGCCCGGTGGCTGCTCGCTGCACAACTGCATGACCGGGCACGGTCCGGATGCGGCCACCTTCGAAAAAGCCAGCGTGGCCGATACCGGCAAGCCGGACTACATCACCGACACCATGGCGATCATGTTCGAAACCCGTGCGGTGATCCGCCCCACCGCGCAGGCGGTGAATGCCGCGCATCGGCAGCAGGATTACCCCGACTGCTGGATGGGGCTGAAGAAGCACTTCGTGGGTTGAGCCAGCCGTTCAGCCGCTGACCAGCTTCAACTGTGGTGTGCTGCCTGCCGATTCCGTTGGCAGCTGCAGCGTCGCCACCGTCTGCGCCAACGCGGGCAGCAAGGCCTCCGGCAGCGACTCGCCCAAGCGAGTGACGATCCGCTGGCCATAGCCGGCACTGGTCAGCTGATGCAGTATGCGCAGGCTGCAAAGGATTGCATCCAGCAAGTCGCGATCATTGCTGGCGAATTGGATGCGGGCCTTATGCTCCACTGCGTCCGGATGCCGCTGCAGCTGCAACATATCGATCATGTACATCTTGGCGGCAACCAGCGAGCGCCGTTGTCCGCGCGTGGAACTTGGCGGTGTGGGCAATTCCTGCGTGCTGGCAGATGCCGCGGGTGCGACGTTTGCCTGCACCGGCGTCGGCACGGGCTGGCGTGCGTTGCCGGAACGGATCTGTTCGGTGCGCGCCAGTACGGCATCGGTGGTTGCGCGCAGCAGGCCGGTGAGTGCGCCACCCACGCCATTGCCGGGCGGACCGGGCTGGGTGGAGATAGGGGCGCTGCCGGCTTGTTGCAGGTAGCCGTTTTTCCGCAGCTGGTCGATTGTCGGCAAGATATCCGGGCCGAGGAGTGCCACCACTTCGTCGAGCGAGCGCTTGCCGTCGACGACGATCAGAATGCGCCGTTCCGACAGACTCAATCCGGCGTTGGAGCCGGCCTGCAGGGTGCTGTGTGCGAGTGCGGTCTTGTTGAGCAGCATGGCAATGGTCCCTGTGTGATGCCCGGCACGCTAACGGCTGTGCATGTCGTCCGCATGACGATTTTGTGCAGCGGCGTGTTCCCAGTCGAGACCAACAGCATGGGTAATGCGGACACGCCTCCTATACTTGCGGGGATGACGCCACCCATTCCCATCCTCGCCCGTGCCCAGCACGCGTTGACCGAATTCTTCCGGCTGGAAGCCGCCGCCGGTATCGTCTTGATGCTCGCGGCGGCGTTGGCATTGGCTTGCGCCAATTCGTCGCTGGCCGAGACCTATCAAGCTTTCCGGCATCTGGCCTTGGGCAGCCAGTCGTTGGCGTGGTGGGTCAACGATGGCCTGATGGCGGTGTTCTTCTTGTTGGTGTCGCTGGAAATCAAGCGCGAGGTGGTGTCTGGCCAGCTGTCCAGCCGCAGCCAGCTGGTGCTGCCGGTGGTGTGCGCCGCTGCCGGGGTTGCGCTGCCGGCGCTGTTGTATGCGGCACTGAATCATGCCGATGCAGGCGCGATGCGTGGATGGGCGGTTCCCACCGCCACCGATATCGCCTTTGCGCTGGGCGTGCTGGCCTTGCTGGGCGCGCGGGTGCCGCTGGGGATGAAACTGCTGCTCTCCACCATCGCGGTGACCGATGATTTGATCGCGATCCTGATCATCGCCGTGTTCTATTCGCATGGGTTGCAGTGGCCGATGTTGGCCGGTGCGGCGCTGGTGACGCTGGCGATGTGGTTGCTCAATCAGCGCAAGGTGACCCGGCTTGCGCCGTATCTGGTGTCGGGCGCGTTGCTGTGGTTGTTGGTGCTGAAGTCGGGCGTGCATGCCACCTTGGCGGGTGTCGTCACCGGCTTGCTGATTCCGCATGTGGACACGACCAATGCCATCGACGATGCGGTTGAACATTCGCCGCTGGAAACCCTGGAGCACGCGCTGCACCCGTGGGTGGCCTTCGTCATCCTGCCGCTGTTTGCCTTCGTCAATGCGGGTTTGGCATTGGGCGCATTCACTGCGGAAGAGTTGCACGCGCCGTTGCCGCTGGGCATTGCACTGGGGCTGGTGCTGGGCAAGCCGCTGGGTATTGTGGGTGCGGCCTTGCTGCTGCGCGCCCTGAAGATTGCCCGCTTCCCCGCGGGCATGGATCTGCGCGCGATGCTGGGGCTGGGCCTGCTGTGCGGGATCGGCTTCACCATGAGTCTGTTTATTGCCGGCCTGGCGTTTGCTGGCCAACCCCAGTACTACAACGAAAGCGTGCTGGGGGTGCTGGGCGCATCGGTGCTGGCGGCGCTGCTGGGCAGTGCGTGGCTGTGGCTGGTGTTGCCACGGCCGGCGTCACGCTGATGCACGCGTTGCTGTTTGGCGGCAGTGGGGCGATCGGCACGGCATTGCTGCCACGTTTGCTTGCGGCCGGATATGCGGTGGATGCACTGTCGCGGCAAGCGCACATGGATGCGCCCGGCTTGCGTTGGCGGCGCGGTGATTTTGCGCAATTGCCAGCACTGCCAGCCGGCGCGGATGTGTTGCTCAGCTGCGGCCCGCTGGATCTGTTTGCCGACTGGTTTGCACACAGCACACTGCATTGCGGGCGGGTGGTTGCGATCGGATCCACCAGCGTGCACGTCAAGCAAACCTCGGTCGATGCTGCTGAGCGCGACGTCGCCCGCCGCCTGCGTGATGCGGAGGCGTTGTTGTTTGCCACCGGCAATGCGCGGGGGGTGTCGGTGACCGTCCTGCGGCCGACCCTGGTGTATGGCAGCGGCCGCGATGCCAACTTGAGCAAACTGGCGCAACTGGCGCTGCGGCATGGCCGTCTGCTGCTGCCGCGCACCGCTTGCGGGTTGCGTCAGCCGGTGCATGTGGACGACGTGGCGCTTGCAGCGCTGGCGGCGGCAAGTGCAACAGCAACCGGCGCGGCGGCCTATGACGTGCCCGGCGGCGAAACCTTGCCGTATCGCGACATGGTGCAGCGCGTGTTGGCTTGCTTGTCGCCACCCCCCCGCTTGCACCTGCTGCCGGGGCCGCTGTTTGGCCTGGCATTGGCGACGGCCCATTGGCGCGGCATTGCGCGTGAACTCTCGCCGGCCGTGTTGCAGCGCATGCAGCTTGATCTGGTGTTCGATGCACAGCCGGCACAGCGCGATTTGAACTACGTGCCGCGCTTGTTTTCACCCGAGGCAGACATGTTTGTGGTGCGCGATTGAGCCCGCCTCAATCGACCGAAATCCCCGCCAGTTTCTGCAATGCTTCGACATATTTGGCGCGGGTTTTGGCGATCACCTCGGCCGGTAGCGTCGGCCCCGGCGCGGTCTTGTTCCAGTCCAGCGTTTCCAGATAGTCGCGCACGAATTGCTTGTCGTAGCTGGGCGGGCTGGTGCCGATCGCGTAGTGCTCCGCCGGCCAATAGCGGCTGGAATCGGGGGTCAGGATCTCATCCATCACATGCAGCTTGCCGTCGGCATCGGTCCCGAATTCGAATTTGGTATCGGCCAGAATGATGCCGCGCTGCGCCGCGAAGTCGCGGGCAAAGGTGTACAGCGCCAAGGTTGCAGCGCGCACCTGTTCGGCGCGTTCGCGGCCCACCAGATTCACCGCGCTGGCAAAGTCGATGTTCTCGTCATGGTCGCCCACCGCTGCCTTGGTGGAGGGCGTGAAAATGGGCTCAGGCAGCGCTTGCGCCTGTTGCAGGCCGGCGGGCAGGGCAATGCCACTGATCGCGCCGCTGCGCTGGTAGTCCTTCCAACCGCTGCCGATGATGTAGCCACGCGCAATGCATTCCACCGGCACCGGCGTCAGTTTCCTGGTCACCACGGCGCGCTGGGCGTACAGCGCGGCATCCACGCCGGCGGGCAGCACGCTGGCCACGTCGATCCCGGTCAGGTGGTTGGCGATGATGTGGCGGGTTTGATCGAACCAGAAATTGCTGATCTGGCACAGCATCTCGCCCTTGCCGGGGATCGGATCGGGCAGCACCACGTCGAACGCGGACAGGCGGTCGGTGGCGACCATCAGCAGGTGCCCATCGCCCAGGTCGAACACGTCGCGCACCTTGCCGCGGTGGATCAGGTTGAGGCCGGGCAAGTCAGATTGCAGCAGGGTGGTGGCCATGCGGGTGAACATCGGAGGGGGCTGCATAGTTTAATCCCGTGCGCCGGCGTGTGCCCTGTAAACTTGCGCCATGACACGACGCTGGTATGGCAAATTCTTTGGTTTGATCGCTGGTTGGCTGTTGCTCAGGCACCCGGCGGGGGGACTGCTGGGCTTGCTGATCGGACATGCATTCGATGCCGATTGGTTCAAACCCGAACGCGATAACCCGTATCGGGTGTTCGGGCTGACCGATGAAGCCAGCAATGCGGAAATCGAGCAGGCCTACCGCCGCTTGATCAGCCAGTACCACCCCGACCGGTTGGCCGGCGCCGCACCGGAGTTGCAGCGTCAGGCCGAAGCCAAAGCGCGTGAAATCAACGCCGCCTACGACCGCATCCAGAAATTACGGAAACCATGACCATGCAAACGACTGTCATCGCCCCCTCCATCCTGTCCGCCAATTTCGCCAAGCTGGGTGAAGAGGTGGACAACGTGTTGGCGGCCGGTGCCGACTGGGTGCACTTCGACGTGATGGACAACCATTACGTGCCCAACCTGACCATCGGCCCGCTGGTGTGCGAAGCCCTGCGCAAGCACGGCGTGACCGCGCCGATCGACGTGCACCTGATGGTGGAGCCGGTGGATGGCCTGATCCCGATGTTTGCCGATGCCGGCGCCAGCCATATCAGTTTTCATCCCGAAGCCAGCAAGCATGTGCACCGCAGCGTGCAGCTGATCAAGTCGAAGGGCTGCCAAGCCGGGCTGGTGTTCAACCCGGCCGCCTCGCTGGATGTGCTGGACACCATGCTGGACGAAATCGATTACGTGCTGCTGATGTCGGTCAACCCCGGTTTTGGCGGGCAGTCGTTCATTCCGTCGGCGCTCAAGCAACTGCGCAAAGTGCGCGCGATGATCGATGCCAGCGGCAAACCCATCCGGCTGGAAATCGATGGCGGCGTGAAGCCAGACAACATCGCCGAGATCGCCAAGGCCGGTGCCGATACTTTTGTTGCCGGCAGTGCGATTTTCGGCAAACCCGACTACGCCGCCGTCATCGCGCAAATGAAGCAGGCTGTGGTTGCCGCGCGTTGAGCCCGGCGCGGCACGGGCCAATCAGAAAACGTCTGCCGCAGCCCGGATTGGCTGCGGGCGTGAATATGTGGGCGTCCTGCCCGTCCGTCGTCCCTGCGATAGCCTCCTATCCTGCGGGCGATCCGTGACAGCGGTATGACGGATCGCTGTTTGCGTGTGCAGCGCTGGCCCGGTTAGGCTAGGCACATGAACCGGGCGATCCCTTCCTTTGCGCAAAGCTGGCGATGGTGGCGTGGCTATGCCGCCGCACTCGCCTCTGCCTGCCATTTGAAGGACGCCGCACATGATGACGCACGCCCAATTCCAACAATTTTCCGCTGACGGTTGCAACCTGGTCCCCGTGGTGCGCGAGGTGCTGTCCGACCTCGACACGCCGCTGTCGGTGTACCTGAAACTGGCCGATGGCCCGCATACCTATCTGTTCGAATCGGTGGAAGGGGGCGAGCGCTTCGGGCGCTACTCCATCATCGGTCTGCCGGCGCGCACCGTGTACGAATTTCGCGGGCACACGCTGGCCGTGCGCGAGCATGGCGAGGTGATCGAAACCCGCGAGGTCATCGATCCGCTGGCGGAAGTGGAGCGCCTGCGGGCGCAACATCATGTGCCGCAAATTGAGGGTCTGCCGGGGTTTACCGGCGGGCTGGTGGGGTGGTTTGGCTTTGAGTGCATCGAGTACATCGAGCCGCGCCTGAAGGCCAATGCCAAGCCCGATGAACTGGGCACACCCGACATCCTGCTGATGCGCAGCGATGAGTTGGCGGTGTTCGACAATCTGAAAGGCCGGTTGTATTTGATCGTGCACGCCGACCCGCGTGCGCCGCAGGCGTGGGCGCAGGCCAACCGGCGGCTGGATGCGCTCAGTCATCGGCTGCGGCACGGTGGCGCGCCGTATCCGGAAACGTTGCGCCCGGCGGCGCTGGATGAAGCCGATTTCGTCAGCGGCTTCACCCGTGAAGGCTTCATCGACGCGGTGCAAAAAGCGCAGGACTACATCCGCGCCGGCGATGCCTTCCAGGTGGTGCTCAGCCAGCGCATGAGCGTGCCGTTCCAGGCGCGGCCGGTGGATGTGTACCGCGC
>DAORUL010000061.1:6465-10420 GCA_035433165.1 Thermomonas sp.
CGCGTGTCGGTGGCCGGCAGCGTGCAAGTGGGCGAGCAATTCGTGATCGAACGCTACAGCCACGTCATGCACATCGTCAGCGAAGTGACCGGCCGCTTGCAGCCGGGGCTGAGCTATACCGATGTGCTGCGCGCCACCTTCCCGGCCGGCACCGTCTCGGGTGCGCCCAAGATTCGCGCGCTGGAAATCATCCGTGAACTCGAGCCGATCAAGCGCAATGTGTATGCCGGCGCGATTGGCTACATCGGCTGGCATGGTGATGCCGACACCGCGATTGCCATTCGCACCGCCGTGATCCAGGACGGCCGCCTGCATGTGCAAGCAGGGGCGGGGATCGTGTTTGATTCCGACCCGCAAAAAGAGTGGGAAGAAACCATGAACAAAGGCCGCGCATTGTTCCGCGCGGTGGCACAGGCGGCCAAGGGTTTGTGAAGTCCATTCAACAGGAGCGCAGCATGAAACGATGGGGGGCAGGGCTGGCATTATTGAGTTGCGTGTTGACAGCGCAGGCGCAGTCGATCGGAGGTTCGCCCTTCATTGCGGTGCATGGCAAGGCCAGGACCGAGGTGGTGCCGGATGTATTTCCGCTGGAAATCACCTTGAAAGACACCAGTTTGGATGCCGCCAAAACACAGGCGCTGATTGAGGGGCATGCCGAACGCATCTTGGCCACAGTCAGGCAAATGCAATTGCAGGACGCGGATGTCACGGTATCGAACATGAGCGTGTCACCGTCGTACCGCTATGACCGCACGACTGAAAAGCAGGTGTTCCTTGGCAACACATATGCCCGCACCATCAAGTTGCGGTTTCATGCGTTGGCGGATTTGTCGAAGATGATCGGCAGCCTGCCCGGCACCAAGGAAGTACAGATCGATACGGGTGAATTTGAAACATCGCATGCGGATGAGGTGCGGCGCGCACTGATGACAAAAGCGGTGGAAGACGCACGCCTGACCGGCGAAGTTATGGCCAAGGCCATAGGGCGCAAACTGGGCAGCGTCCACAACGTCTCGAACAGTGGCTTCAACGTGCAATATGTCGAGGGTGGCAATGATGATCCACCGGTTGTGCTGGCGTCACCCAGAGCGCTCGAAAGTGTGACGGTCACCGGCAGTGCGCTGATGTCGCCGGGTACGGTCATGCGGCAGGGGCACATCGAACTTGCGCAGGATGTGTACGTGATCTACACCCTCACCGACTGACCCGGCAGCGCCGATCCCCGGATCAACCTGCCACCCCGCATTTCTTACCAATTGTTCATGCACACGCAAGCTCACGGAGAGTTGGGCCGGCGCAATCTGTCCCTGCGGTGGGGATGGCCCTCATCGAAATCACTCCAAGTCTGAGGAATCGACATGAACACCATTCGCAAGACGCTGCTCGCTGTTGCCCTGACCGCACTAACCGGCGCCGCCGTTGCCGCCGTGCCGGCTGCTCCGCAGGCCACCACGCCGGCTGCACCTGCTGCCAGCAGCGCCCCGGCCAAGGCTGCGCCGGCAGCCAAGCATCACAAGAAGCATCACCGCAAGCACCACAAGGCTGGCGCTTCCAAGGCCGCCGCTCCGGCAGAACCGGCAAAGAGCTGATCCATAGCGACGGGTACTCCCCCGAAACGGTGGTGCACTGACAGATATTGACAGCGCATCACCGCGCCGTCAGAGCGTTGCACATACCCCGCAGATGCAAGTCTGCGGGGTATGCTTTTGGTGAACGGGAGCCCATATGCGCATCTTGCTGATAGAAGACGACACCCACACTGCATCTTTCATCGCCAAAGGCCTGCGCGAAGATGGGCATGCCGTGGATCACGCCAGTGATGGCAAGCAAGGCTTGTTTCTGGCCAGCACCGAGCCGTATGACGCGCTGGTGCTCGATCGCATGTTGCCCGGGTTGGATGGCATAACCGTGTTGCGCACCTTGCGCGGGGCCGGCAATTCGTTGCCAATCCTGCTGTTGACCGCACTGGGCGATACCGATCATCGGGTGGAAGGGCTGCGTGCCGGCGCCGATGACTATCTGGTCAAGCCGTTTGCCTTCGCCGAACTCAGTGCGCGGCTGGACGGCATCATCAAGCGCAACCGTGGCAGTAGCGAGCGCGAAGCCACCCGTCTGCAGGCCGCAGGTCTGGAGCTGGATTTGCTCTCACGCGAGGCGCGGCGGGAAGGCCGTCGCATCGAACTGCAGCCACGTGAATTTCGCCTGCTGGAATACCTGCTGCGGCACGCCGGGCAAGTGGTGACCCGCACCATGTTGCTGGAGGCGGTGTGGGACTATCACTTCGATCCGCAGACCAATGTGATTGATGTCCATATCAGCCGGTTGCGGCAAAAAATCGACCACGGCTTCGAAAAGCCCATCCTGCACACCGTACGGGGTGCCGGTTATCGGCTGGGTGAATGAAACGCCTGTTGCCCTCCACCAGCGCCAGATTGGCGTTGATCGTGATGGGGTTTTTCCTTGCCGCTTTCGTGCTGGTTGGGGCGGTGGTGTATGTCGCGGTGTCCACGCTGTTGTTGCAAGACACCCGCGAGTTGGTGAAAAGCGATGCTGTCACCTTGCTGGACATCTATCACGAGGGCGGGCGCGCAAGATTGCTGGGCGAATTGCGGGACCGCATCCACGATCCCGATGGTGACCCGGATGCGGTGTATGCCTTGGCCGATGCGCAAGGTGGCAGCCTGCTCGGGCAGTTGCCGGAGGGCCGCGAGCCGGGTCGGCGTGGGCAATGGCTGGAGTTCGATGAGCTTGCCCCGGAGCCAGGCCAGCCCCTGCGCGTGTTGGCCTACGTACAAACCCTCAGGACGGGTGAGGTGCTGCTGACCGGGCAGCGTTTGCAAGGGCAGGATCAATTGTTGCAGGTAATGCAGCAGGCGGCGCTGTTGACGTTATTGATTGCAGCGGCTGTGGGTGGGTTGGTGGGTTGGCTGATCTCGCGTTGGGTTGGGCATCGCTTGCGCAATCTGGATGCCACTGCCACCCAGATTGGCGGTGGCGAAATGGGATTGCGGGTGCCGCTGGACCACAGCGGCGATGCCTTCGATCAAGTGGCGCAACGCTTCAACGCCATGCTCGATCGCATCGAGGAATTGCTCAGTGGTGTGCGGCATGCCACCGACCATATCGCACATGACCTGCGCACGCCGTTGACGCGTCTGCGCAACCGGCTGGAAGACCTGCGTCAGCATCAAACCGATCCTGGCGCGCAGCACACGCTGGACAAGGCGCTGGCCGAAACCGATCAGTTGTTGCAATCGTTTGGTGCGTTGTTGCGGTTGGCACGGATCGAAGCACGGCCGTTGGAAGGTGATGCCCCGCTGCAGGATTTGCGTGAACTGGCCGGCGACGCGGTGGAGCTGTATGCGCCGATTGCCGCCGAGCGCGGCATTCGCATCAGCACGCAGTTGCAGGCGGTGACGGTGCGCGGCGATCGCGACCAGTTATTCCAATTGCTGGTGAACCTGCTCGACAACGCCTTGAAATACGCACCAACCGGCAGCGAGGTGGCGCTGTCGCTGGAGGCGCAGCCCGATGGCGCGTGTCTGCAATTGGCCGACGCCGGTCCCGGCATCCCCGAGCACGAGCGCGTGCGCGTGTTCGACCGCTTCCAGCGGCTGGAAGCCCATCGCGGTTCACCCGGAGTCGGCCTTGGCTTGAGTCTGGTGCGCGCCATCGTGGCCCACCACGGCGGCCGCATCGAGCTGCAAGACAATGCGCCCGGACTGCGGGTACGGGTGCTGTTGCCATTCCCGTGAGTGTGGCAAGTCCGGTGCGTGCTTGCGTTATCCTGCACAGTCCCCCGCACGCCGCCCGATTGGGCGCAGACCGCCATGCTGCTGATGCTCGACAACTACGACAGTTTCACCTTCAACCTCGTGCAATACCTGCAGGAGCTGGGCGCCGAGGTGCGGGTAGAGCGCAATGATGCGTTGAGTGTGGCGCAAATCGCGGCACT
>DAORUL010000062.1:0-8973 GCA_035433165.1 Thermomonas sp.
CCGGCCACCCGCGATTTTGGCTATGTGCCACAGGTGAGCATGAATGAAGGCTTGGCGCGGCTGCGGGCCGCCTTGCTAGCGGGCAAGGCGTAGCGCGTTGCCACCGCTACAATGCCGGCATGACTGGATTGCCCTTCAATTGGAAACAGCCGGCCGGCAAAGCGCTGGAAATGGCGCTCAATCACGCGCTGGCGTTGGATGCCGATACCTGCGCAGGCCTTAAGGCATTGGATGGGCAGCGGGTGGCGCTGACGCTGACCGCGCCGCCGCTTGCGCTGCAAATCACGGTGGCCGGTGACGCTCTGCGCGTAGGCCCGGTGGATGCCGATGCCGAGCCGGATCTGGGCGTGCGCAGCAGCTTGGGCGGCCTGCTCCGGCAATTGCCGATGTTCCGCAGCAATCACGCACCGCCGGTGGGCAAACTGCGGATCGAAGGGGATGCCGAACTGGCGCGTCGCCTGCAGAAATTGGCGCAAGGATTTGACCCCGATTGGCAATTGCCCTTCGTCAACGTATTTGGTGACGTGTTGGGTGTGCAGACTGCCAAGGCCGTGCGTGCGGCGCTCAAGCAGGCGCAGGTGGCGGGCCGCAATCTGGCGGCAACCACGGCTGAGTATGTGACCGAAGAAAGCCGCGACGTGGTGCCGCGCGCTGAACTGGATGCGTTCCACGACGATGTGGATGCACTGCGCGATGACGCAGAACGCATCGCTGCAAAAATCGCACGCCTGCGCCGCGAGCGAGGGCTACCCGCATGAAGGCTGCGCTGCGGGCTTGGCGCATTGGCCGCGTGTTGTTGCGCTATCGGCTGGATGATTTGCTGGATGACACACCGGCCGAGCGTTGGTTGAAGCTGATGCGGCCGTTTGTACCGCGTGCCTCGCGTGAGGTGGCGGCGATGTCGCGTGGTGCACGCTTGCGTTTGGCCTTGCAGGAACTGGGGCCGATCTTCGTCAAGTTCGGGCAGATTCTTTCCACCCGCCGGGATCTGGTGCCGCCCGATATCGCCGATGAATTGACCCAATTGCAAGACCGGGTGGCACCGTTCGACGGGATGCAAGCGCGGGCATTGGTGGAAGCCGCATTGGGCCGCAGCATCAGCGATGCGTATGCCGGTTTCGACACCACGCCGCTGGCCTCCGCCAGCATTGCACAGGTGCATGCCGCCACCTTGCACGAAGGCCGCGAGGTGGTGGTCAAAGTGCTGCGCCCCGGCATCGAAAAACAAATCGCCGCGGATATAGCACTGCTGAACAACGTCGCCGCGGTGGTGGAGCGTGCGCACCCCAGTGCCGACAAAATCCGCCCGCGTGAAATCGTGGCCGAGATCCAGAACACGCTGGCCGCTGAACTCGACCTGCAACGCGAAGCCGGCAACGCCAGCTTGCTGCGCCGCAATTGGCAAGACTCGGCGGACTTGTACGTACCGGAAATCATCTGGTCGCATACGGCCGAGCGCGCAATGACGATGGAGCGCGTGCGCGGCATTCCATCGGATGACGTGAAGGCGCTGGACGCCGCCGGCATCGACCGCAAAGCCTTGGCGGCCAAAGGCGTGCGGGTGTTTTACCAGCAAGTGTTCCGCGATAATTTTTTCCATGCCGATGCGCACGCCGGCAACATCTGGGTGGATGCCACGCGCAAAAGCGATCCGCGTTTCATCGCGCTGGATTTCGGCATCATGGGCCAGCTCTCCAGCGAGGATCAGTACTACCTTGCGGAAAATTTCATGGCGATCTTCAATCGCGACTATCGCCGCATCGCCGAGTTGCATGTGCAGGCCGGCTGGATGCCGGCGCATATCCGCATTGATGAGCTGGAGGCCGCTGCGCGCGCGGTGTGCGAGCCGTACTTCACCCGGCCACTGAGTGAAATTTCATTGGCCGAAGTGCTGGTGAAATTGTTCCGCACTGCGCAGCGCTACGAATTGACGCTGCAACCGCAGCTGATCCTGTTGCAAAAAACCCTGCTCAATATCGAAGGCGTGGGCCGTCAGCTGGACCCGAATATCGACATCTGGGCGGTGGCAAAACCCGTGCTGGAAACCATCCTGCGCGAGCGCTACAGCCGCAAGCGCCTGCTGGGTGAATTGCGCAAGCGGATGCCGGAGCTGATCACCCGCGCCCCCGACATGCCGCGCCTGCTGCATGCGTGGTTGCAGCAACAGGTCGATGGCAGCCATCGGCTGGGCATGCACTCGGCGGACGTGCGTGAAATTGCTTGGGTGTTGAAGGCGATGCAACGCCGCATCGTGTCCTCGATCCTCGGTATGGGCCTGCTGATCGTGGCCGTGGTGTTGTACGCGATGGATGCCGGCGGGCCGAAGTTGCTGGCGCTGCCGGTATCGACGTGGATTGCGGGCCTGGGTGGCCTGTGGGCGCTGTTGGCGGCGTGGCCGCGGCGCTGAAATTGTGTACGGCTTGCAGCATCGTTAAGGTGCCGCAGCCATCCACCACGAATCATCCCCATGGGCACCGCGCATTCGCACCACCACAACAATCACGACGACCACGCTGAGCCTCACCGCCACGCGCATGACCACGGCGCGCCGGGGCACAGTCATGTGCCGGCGGTGATCAAGCACGAAAAACCCTTGTGGATCGCATTCGGGCTGACCTTCATCGTATTGCTGGTGGAGATTGCCGGTGGCTTGCTGGCCAACAGCCTGGCGCTGCTCTCGGATGCGGCGCACATGATGACCGACGTGGCCGCACTGGGCGTGTCGCTGTTCGCGGTACGCATGAGCCGGCGGCCGGCCGATGCACGTCGCAGTTATGGCTATGCGCGGATGGAGGCCATTGGTGCGCTGATCAATTCCAGTTTGTTGTTGCTGGTGGCCGGCTACATTTTGTGGGAGGCCGTCGGGCGCTTTCGTAATCCGCAGGAGGTGGCTTCGTTCAGCATGTTGGTCGTGGCGGTGGTGGGGCTGCTGGCGAATCTGATGTCGATGAAATTGCTGGCCGCCGGTGCCGGCGAAAACCTGAATATGCAAGGCGCATATCTGGAAGTCTGGAGCGACATGCTGGGCTCATTGGGTGTGATCGCCGGTGCCGCGGTGATCCATGTCACCGGCTGGACCGTGGTGGACCCGATCGTGGCGGTGTTGCTGGGGCTATGGGTATTGCCACGCACCTGGGTGCTGTTGAAACAAGCCGCGCATGTGTTGATGCAGGGTGTGCCTGCGGGGTTGGACATTGATGTGTTGCGTGATGCCATGCAAGCCGTGCCGGGCGTGGCCACGGTGCACGATCTGCATGTGTGGGCGTTGGGCTCGAGAGAACCCATTCTGACCGCGCATGTGTTGCTGCAAGATGGCCGTGTCGATGCCGATGGCGTGCGTGCAACCGTGGCTGACGTCCTGCATGAAGGGTTCAATATCGAACACGCCACCTTGCAGATGGAAGTCAACCATTGCGGCGGGAAATTGCACAACTGAGGCAACCAAGCAGCGCTGCAAACGGCAGTTAACCGGCGTATCGTGCGGGTTCCTTTCTTTGCCTTGCGGTGATGCCATGACCACCCACGCATTCGGGGCCCATGCGGCCGACCAACCCATCGTTGCGATTGATATCCAGCGCCGCGCACCGGGGCCGCAGGATGTGCAGATCGACATCGCGTATTGCGGTGTCTGCCATTCCGATTTGCACACGGTGCGCAGCGAATGGCCGGGCACCGTGTACCCGTGCGTGCCGGGGCACGAGATCGTGGGGCATGTCAGCGCGGTGGGCGCGGAGGTCACTGCATTCAAGCCGGGCGATACGGTGGGTGTGGGCTGTCTGGTGGACAGCTGCCGCAGCTGTGCCTCTTGCGAGGAGGGGCTGGAACAATATTGCAGCAAGGGCATCATCGGCACCTACAACAGCCCCACCGCCGATGCGCCGGGTCACACGCTGGGCGGCTATTCGCAGCGGATCGTGGTGGATCAGCGTTTCGTGTTGCATGTCCGTCACCCTGGCGAACAACTCGCCGCGGTCGCGCCGCTGCTATGCGCCGGCATCACCACCTATTCGCCCTTGCGGCATTGGGGTGCGGGGCCAGGCAAGAAAGTGGGCATCGTCGGCATTGGTGGGTTGGGGCATATGGGCGTCAAGATCGCGCATGCGATGGGCGCACAGGTGGTGGCGTTCACCACCAGCGAATCCAAGCGTGCCGAAGCGCATCGCTTGGGCGCCGATGACGTGGTGAACTCGCGTGATCAGGCGCAGATGCAAGCGCATGCCGGCAGTTTCGATTTCATTCTCAACACCGTGGCCGCACCGCATGTGCTGGATGGCTTCATCCAGCTGCTCAAGCGCGACGGCACGATGTGCCTGGTCGGTGCGCCGGCCTCGCCGCACCCCAGTCCCAACGTGATGGGTTTGGTCCTTGGCCGCAAAGCCATTGCCGGGTCGTTGATTGGCGGCTTGCCGGAAACGCAGGAGATGCTCGATTTCTGCGCGCAACACGGAATAGTTGCCGATATCGAAATGATCGACGCGCACGCCATCGACGCCGCGTACGAGCGCATGCTCAAGAGCGATGTGAAATACCGCTTCGTGATCGACTGCGCCACGATGGGCGCATGAGTGAAGCAGTCCAGTTCACGCCAGTAGCGGCGTCACACGCACTGCCGCTGGATGTGTTGCATGCCGATGCGTTTTTGGCGGTGGTGAACAAGCCGGCTGGTTTGATGGTGCATGACAGTGCGTTGGCGCGCGGCGAAACCGATTTCGCCGCGGATCGTTTGCGCGAGCAATTTGGCAAGCCGATCTTTTTGGTGCATCGGCTGGACCGTGCCACCAGCGGCTGCCTGCTGCTGGCGTTTGATCGCGACACCGCCTCTGCGCTGGGCAAGACGCTGATGGCGCATGACGTGGAAAAAGACTACTGGGCGATCTGCCGGGGCTGGCCGGCCGAGCCTGCATTCACGGTGGACCATCCCCTGGATGGCGGTCCCGGCAAGCCGCAGAAGAAACCTGCGATCACGCATTTTTCGGAGTTGGCGCGCTGCGAGTTGGCATGGCCATCCACGGGGTTTGCCACCTCGCGCTATGCGTGGCTGCGGGCTTCGCCGCAGACCGGGCGCTTTCGGCAGATTCGCCGCCACCTCAAACACATGTTCCATCACCTGATTGGCGATTCCAGCCACGGCGATGGCCGCCACAATCGCAATTTCCGCATGCAGGGGATTCACCGCATGTTGCTGCATGCGCAGCGCTTGGCGTTTACCCATCCGCACACCGGTGCGCGGGTGGAAGTATTGGCACCGGTGGATGCCGAATTTGGCAAGGCGCTGGCGCTGTTTGCGGCCGCGCCCGCGGCGTGAGCTTGCCCCTACAATGGCCGCATGCAGATTGGCCGCGTCACCATCGACGATGACGAATTGAGCGAACGCTTCGTGCGGGCGTCGGGGCCGGGTGGGCAGAACGTCAACAAGGTGGCCACCGCGGTGGAATTGCGTTTCGATGTGGCCGGCTCGCCGTCGTTGCCGGAACCGGTGCGCATGCGGCTGTTGGCCAAGCGCGACCGCCGGGTCACCAGCGAGGGCGTGTTGGTGATTGCCGCGCAACGTTTTCGCACGCAAGAACGCAACCGTGAAGATGCACGCACGCGCTTGGCAGCATTCATCGAAAGTGGCCTGCACGCGCCCACGCCGCGTATCGCCACCAGGCCCAGCCGTGCCTCCAAAGAGCGCCGCTTGGGTGAAAAGCGCGGACGTGCGAGCATCAAGCAGGGGCGGACCGGGCGGGGTTGGGATTGAGCGAGATGGACAAGCAGCAGGTGGCGCTGTCACTGCCGCCAAACGTGCCAAGAATGCCGCGCTACCGGTTTGCCCAGTGGTTGGGGCGCAGCGTGTTGCGGCTGGGCGGCTGGCGCATGCAGGGCGCGCTTCCGGACATCGCCAAGGCGGTGTTGATTGCCGCGCCGCATTCGTCCAACTGGGATGGCGTGTGGGGTATTGCCGCCAAATTAGCGATGGGCATCCGGCTGTCGATCCTCGGCAAGCACAGTTTGTTCAAGATTCCGTTGATGGGGCCGTTGCTGCGCTGGCAGGGCGTGATTCCGGTCAACCGCAGCGCACCGCAGGGCGTGGTGGAGCAAGCCGTGGCCGCGATGCAGGCGGTGGATCGGATTTGGTATGCCATCGCGCCGGAGGGCACCCGCAAACCCGTGCAGCGGTGGAAGCCGGGCTTCTGGCACATCGCGCACGCGGCGGGTGTGCCGGTGGTGGTGGCCGCGTTTGATTACCAAAATCGGCGCATCGTGATCGGCCCCGCCTTCGAATTAAGCGGTGACATGCCCGCCGATATCGCCCGCCTGCAGCGCTGGTATGCCCCGTTCAAGGGGCGCAAGCATGATGTGATGCAGGCCCGGCAAGCGAACGATGGCGAGGATTGAACTGCAGTCATCCGCGCCATCGGACGTGGTCGATTAGTTTGCGGCAGGGACTCAGCTCGTGCGCGGCAGTACCGTGAGTACGCGCTGCACGAAGACCGCATATTCCTGCATGTACTTGCGCAGGAAATCAGCCGTGCCGGGATTGCTGATATTGCCGTCATCGTCGATTAGGTCGGGTGTGGTTTGCAGATAGACCTCCATCGTGTTCATCAGTGGCGAGTTGCAAAAGCACAGTACGCTGCGTAGATGCTGCTGTGCCACCGCAGTGCCGATCGAGCCGGGAGAGGTGCCCACCACGCCCGAAGGTTTGCGACTGAAGGAGTTCTGGCCCCACGGACGGCTGGCCCAGTCGATGGCGTTTTTCAGCACACCGGGAATGGAGCGGTTGTATTCGGGGGTAACAAACAGCACGGCATCGACATCGGCAATCGCCTGTTTGAACAGGCGCGCAACGTCGGGGTAGTCGGCGTCGTAGTCGTAGCTGTACAGCGGCAATTCGCCAATCCGGATTTCATGCAGTTGCAGCTCTGGTGGTGCCAGCTTGGCCAGCGCTTTGGCCAGCTTGCGGTTGATCGAGGCCTTGGCCAAGCTGCCTACCAAATAACCCACTTTGTACGTGTGCATGACGCTGTTCCTGCGGGATGGGAGCACACCATCGTTACGTTTGCGAAAATGTGCGGCACTGGCTCTATCGGCGGCTGAAGAAGCCTGCGAATGCGGCCACGGTGCGGTCGATGCCGGCATCGTCCACGTCCAGATGGGTCACCAGCCGCAACGTGGGCAGGTAGCCGATGCTGATGCGAATGCCGGCGGTGCGCAGGTGGGTGTCGAGTGCGCGCAGGTGTTCTGCCGGCACATCGATGAACACCATATTGGTGTGCTGACCCAGCAGGGTAAGGCCGTCGATCTTGCCCAGTCTGTCGGCCAGTTGTGCGGCGCGCGCGTGGTCGTCGGCGAGACGTGCAACATGGTGATCCAGCGCGTACAAGCAGCCCGCCGCCAGCATCCCGGCTTGTCGCCAGCCGCCACCACAGACCTTGCGCCAGCGGCGTGCTTTCCCGATCAAGGCGTCACTTCCCACCAGCACCGATCCCACCGGTGCGCCGAGGCCCTTGGAGAGACAAATGGAAACAGTATCGAACTGCTGCGCAATCTCGCGGGCGGGCACATTGCAGGCAATCGCCGCATTGAACAGGCGCGCACCATCCAGATGCAGGCCCAGTCCGTGCGTGCGTGAAAACGCGCGGGCCTGGCGCAGATAATCCAGCGGCAGCACACGGCCATGCCATGTGTTTTCCAGAGTCAGCAAGCGCGTACGCGCAAAGTGCGGATCCACCGGTTTGATGGAGGCCGCCACACGCTCAAGCGGCAGCGAGCCGTCGTCGGCTTGCACGATCGGTTGCGGTTGGATCGAGCCCAATACTGCCGCGCCGCCACCTTCGAATTTGTAGGTATGCGCGTCCATGCCCACGATGTATTCATCGCCACGCTCGCAGTGGGCCAGCAACGCCAGCAAGTTGGACTGGGTGCCGCTGGGGACAAACAGGCCCGCCGCGAAACCCAGAGCATCGGCCAGCCGCTGTTGCAGGTGGTTGACCGTGGGGTCTTCGCCATACACATCGTCGCCGACATCGGCCGTGTGCATCGCCGCACGCATCGCCGCCGTGGGTTGGGTGACGGTGTCACTGCGCAGATCGATCCAGTCCATCGTCATGTCGTCATCCGCAAACGGGTTTGGGGTGCCAAGGTTAGGCCGAAACCGGGCAAGCGGGTAAAATGGCAGACCCCCCCCACGCCACCTGCCACCTCATGACCACGCTGCCACCTTGCCCGAAATGCAATTGCGAATACACCTACGAAGACGGCGCGCAGTGGGTCTGCCCGGAATGCGCGCATGAGTGGGTGTCCGGTGATGCGGGTGCCGACGACGATGTCAAAATCATCAAGGATGCGGTGGGCAATGTGCTGGCCGATGGCGATACCGTCACCGTGATCAAGGATCTGAAGGTGAAGGGCTCATCGCTGGTGGTGAAGGTGGGCACCAAGGTGCGCAATATTCGCTTGGTCGATGGCGATCACGATATCGACTGCAAGATTGATGGCATTGGCCAGATGGGGCTGAAGTCGGGGTTCGTGAAGAAGGCTTGAGGTACTTGCTGTCGTTGCCAAGCAAAAAAAGGGGGATGGCAGGGCCATCCCCGAAAGTGGGGGAAGAATGCATGACTGCTGCTTCACCCAGGGGTTGGTGATGGCTTACAGGCCCAGCACGCTTTCCGCGCTGGTGTAGGTCAGGCCGTGCACTTGCGCCACCGGCTCGCAGGTGAGTTTGCCGGCGCATACGTTCAAGCCGTTGCGCAAGTGCGTATCGTCGATCAGCGCCTGCTTCCAGCCCTTGTTGGCCAGCGCCAGGGTGAACGGCAAGGTGGCATTGTTGAGCGCGAAGGTGGATGTGCGCGCCACGGCGCCGGGCATGTTGGCCACGCAGTAATGCACGATGCCATCCACCACATAGGTGGGGTCGGCATGGGTGGTGGCGTGCGAGGTTTCGGTGCAGCCGCCTTGGTCGATCGCCACGTCCACAATCACCGCGCCCGG
>DAORUL010000062.1:9073-10377 GCA_035433165.1 Thermomonas sp.
TCCAGCGCATGCGCGCCCACTTGCGGGGCCAGCCGGCCGGCCACTTCCGACATCGGGGTCAGCAGCGGCAGCGAGCCATTGGCGGCGGTGACGGTTTCATAGGCAATGCAGACCGCGCCGGAGTCGATCAGGTCCTTGGTTTGCGGCGCATCCGGGGCCAGGTGCAAATAGGTGAACAGGATCTGGCCCGGACGCAGCTTCTTGCGCTCGTCGGCCTGCGGCTCCTTGACCTTCACGATCATGTCGGCGCTGGCGAAAATTTCATCCACCGTGTCCAGCAGAGTGGCGCCGGCGGCGATGTAGTCCGCATCGGACAAGCCCGCACCCAGACCGGCGCCCGTTTGCACCACCACCTCGTGGCCGTGATGCACCAGCTCATGCACGGACGTCGGGATCAGGCCTACGCGATATTCGTGGTTCTTGATTTCCTTGGGGACGCCGATACGCATACGGGTTTTCCTTGGTAGGTGACAGGCACCAGCCTCCCCGGCGCCGGAAGGAACGCAGTATGCGCTTCGAAACGCGCATTCTGTCGCTAAATTCGCCATGATTCACGGTTAATATTGGAGTAATATTCCAATAATCGAACAATCAAATGAATAAAATACGCCCCCTTGGCATCGCCTTGGATGAGCGTGACCGTGCCATCCTGCGGCTGCTGCAAGACGACGGCCGGTTGAGCAATCTGGAACTGGCCCAACGCATCAATCTGTCGCCCTCGGCCTGCCTGCGTCGGGTCAAGTTGCTGGAAGACTCCGGGCTGGTGGCGCGCTATGTGATGTTGCTGGACGAAGACCAGGCCGGCCTGCCCGGCACCGCCTTCGTCCTGGTGACGCTGGACCAGCAAGGGCGCGGCGCGCTGGATGCGTTCGAAAGTGCCATCCACGACCATCCGGAAGTGACCGAATGCTGCCTGCTGGCCGGCACTGCCGACTACATGGTGCGGGTGGTGTATGCCGATGCCGCCGACTTCGAACGTATTCATACCGATGTGTTGACCCAGTTGCCCGGGGTCACCCGTGTGCAGACCACGCTGGCCCTGCGCACGGTCAAGCGCACCACTGCACTGCCGGTGTAAGTGCGCGGGCTGATTACACTATGCAGATGAAGAGCACACACGGCGGTATCGCGCTGGTCGGTTTCGATGCCGATGACACGCTCTGGCGCAGCCAGGATTATTTCGACGAAGCACAGGCGCACTTTGAAGAGATCATTGCCCACTATGTGGATCTGGCCGATGCCGGTAAACGCCTGTATGCCTATGAGGCACGCAACATCGCGTTCTTCGGCTATGGCGTGAAAGG
>DAORUL010000063.1:0-10344 GCA_035433165.1 Thermomonas sp.
GGGTCGATTTTGTCCAGCGTGTCGTCGGGGGTGTGGTGATAGTCGAAGTACTTGCTGGCATCTTGCGCCAGCCCGGCGCAGGCCATGCCGATGGCATTGAACGGGGAGGTATCCGGGCCGCAGCCTTCGGTGTCTTCGCGATGGGCAATGCCCAGCGGCGCGAGGACTTGCGCAATCCGTGCCACCGCAGGTTTGGCGTAATCGGGCACCTTGGCGTTGAAGGCGTAGATGCGGCCAGCGCCCAGATCACTTTCTGCGCCAATCTGGTGCCGGGTGATTTGCGCCTTGTGTGCATCGGCATAGGCGCGGCCGCCAAACAGACCCTGTTCTTCATTGGCAAACGCAATCACGCGAATGGTGCGCGCCGGGCGCTGCGCTTTGGGCAATTGGCCAATCAAATGACCGGCGGCCATGCTGATGCCCACGCCGGCACCGTCATCAATCGCGCCGGTACCCAAGTCCCAGGAATCCAGATGGCCGCCAATCACCACGACCTCATCGGGCTTGCTGCGGCCGGTGATTTCGCCGATCACGTTTTGCGAGGTGTACTCGCCATTCCAGCCACAATCCAGTGCCAGCTTCACGCGGGTGCTGCCCAGTGCAGTCAGGCGTGCCAGTTGGTCGGCATCGGGCAAGGACAGCGCCGCCATCGGGATGGGCGTAATGCCCGGCTGGAAGCGGCTGATCCCGGTATGCGGGTTGCGGTGCGAGTCGGTGCCGGCCGAGCGCATCAGATAACCAGTCGCACCAGCCTTGGCCGCTGCCGACGGGCCTGCGCCGCGCACATGCGAGCCCAGCCCATAGCCTTCGCCGGTTTGGCTGCGCGGCATGTGCACATCGACAAACGCAATTTTGCCGGTCAGCGAACCGGGCGCGGCTTTTTCCAGCGCGTCCAGCGAAGCAAAGCGCACCACCTCGGCCTCGACCGTGCCGCCGGGGCTGCCACCCAAGGCGGTCACCGCCAGTGCTTGCGCGTGATCGCCGATGATGTGTGCCGATTCACTGCGGCGCTCCCATTTCGGGAACGTCACCGGCTCGGTCCACACCTTGTCATAGCCAAGTTGCTTGAACTTGGCCTTGGCCCATGCCACCGCGGCTGCATCGGCGGGGCTGCCGGCCATGCGCGGGCCCACTTCGGTGGTCAGTGATTCGGTCACCTGCCAGCCGGTGCGGTCGGTCAGGGCGGCGTCGCGCAGTTGCGCCGCTTTGGCCAGCGCGGCATCGCTGATGCGGGTGGGTTGCTTGGCAGCCAGCGGCGTGGACACCAGCACGGCGAGGGCGGCGGCAAGAACGGCGACACGCATCGGCACACTCCAGAAACAGGAAACCCCGAGTCTAGGCCCGGGGCTTGGTGGTGTTCCTGTGCCGAAAGTTATTTTTTCAGCGCATCGCGGATTTCGCGCAGCAACAGCACCTCTTCCGATGGCTCAGCGGGCGCGGCCGGCGCGGCTTCGGGTTGTTTGTGCAGTTTGTTGATGACTTTCACCACCATGAAAATGGCGAACGCGACGATGACAAATTGCAGGATTGCGTTGATGAACTCGCCATAGGCCAGCATCACGGCGGGTACTTCCTTGCCGGCGGCATCCACGCTGGCAGCTTTAAGCACCCATCCCAGCTTGGCAAAATCCACCCCGCCAATCAGCAGCCCAATCGGCGGCATGATCACCTTGTCCACCAGTGCGGACACAATCTTGCCGAACGCGCCGCCAATCACCACGCCCACGGCAAGGTCGATCACGTTGCCACGCATCGCAAATTCTTTGAATTCGCTGAGCATACCCATTTGCAATTCCTTCTGTATGGATGGATACAGCGTTAGTACGCAGGCGGTGCAATCCTGCCGCGAACGTTCAGCGTATCACCGATGCGCGCATCGAAGTCATCACCGGGTTGCAGTGCCGCTACGCCGGCAGGGGTGCCCATGAAGATCAGATCGCCGGCGCAGAGGGCGTAGAGTTTGGAGAGTTCGTGCAGGATATCGGGCACGTCCCAAATCAATTGATCCAAGGTGGAGGCTTGCCGGCGTTGACCGTTGACCTCCAGCGTGATGGGCAAGGTGTCCAGCGCACCCAGCTCGGCCGCAGGCAGCAATGCACTGATCGGTGCGGAGTGGTCAAAACCCTTGCCGGTATCCCACGGCAGGCCCTTGGCTTTGGCCGCCGCCTGCAAATCGCGGCGGGTCAAATCCAGGCCAACGGCATAGCCAAACACCAAGCCCGTGGCGGCAGCTGGCGGCAATACGCCGGGCGGTGCATCGCTGCCCAGCGCCACCACCAGCTCCACTTCGTGATGCAGGTCACAGGTGCCCGGCGGGTATGGCACCACACCATCGGTGACGATGGCATCGGCCGGCTTCATGAAAAATGTGGGGGTGCCGCGTTCGGCTTTGGACGCGGGCGCAATGGCACCCATTTCGCGGGCATGGTCGGCAAAATTGCGGCCCACGCAGTAGATGCGATGCACCGGGAAAGTGCCCAGTGGCGTGCCGCTGCGATCGCGCACCGGAACGCGCGGCGGCGCGGGTGCCGGGATCACATCCATCAGTGGGTCAGTTGCGCTTTGCCAACCACACGGAAATCGCCGTCGATGCTGGCGCCACGTGCACGCCCCGCTACCGGCTTGCCGCGCTGTACCCACAACCGCCACAACAGGCCGGCGGCCAACATCGCCGCACCTACAAACAGGCCCACCACGACCAATCCCAGCAAGAGTGCAATGCCAAGCACGCCTAGTGCGATGCGCAGCAACGGGTGACGCGGGCGACGCGGGGTGTCGAACATGACGCCGCGGAAACGGCGAAAACGGCGGTGTTGAAAGATCGACATCGTGATGCAAGTCCTGTGGCCATAGGTGCCATGACACAATGGTGACAAGTATCGACAGAACCGGCGGGGCAGGTGTGAGTAGTTCGTTAAACGAAGGATCTGCGATCACAGTGTTGGCGAATGTGCAGGAACTTGCGCCTGACAGCGTGCATGCGCGAGAGGTTTGGATGGATGGCGAACGGGAGTCGCTGATTTTGTACCGTGATGCAGCAGGCGATGTGCAAGGTTGGTTGAATATCTGCCCACATGCGGGGCGGCGATTGGACTGGAGTCCGGGGCAGTTTTTGCGCAGCAAGCAGGGCGAATTGGTGTGTGCGGTGCACGGTGCCACCTTCGCGTTGCCGCAAGGGGTGTGCGTGGCAGGACCATGCCGTGGCGAGAGCCTGCGCAAAGTGGCATTGCTGTGCGAAAACGGCGAAATCCGGCTGGCTGCAACGGCTCAGTAAAGCAGGTTGATCATCACCACGATGATGGCGGTGTAGATCAGGGTCAGCGGGCCACCGCTGCGCCACATATCGCGTGCGGTGTAGCCGGCAGGGCCGGTGATCATCGAAATCGACGGGTTCGATGCGGTGATGAAATTGTTCGACGCCGACAAGGCCACGATCAAAGCAAACGCCGTGGGGTTGCCACCCACCGCCAGCGCCAGATTGATCGCCAGTGGCACCATGACAATCGTTGCCCCCACATGGCTGATCACCATCGAGAACGCGGTGGTGAACAGCGCCAGTGCCAGTTCGATCAACCACGGCGGCATGCCCTGCGGCAGCCGGTCGATGCTGTGGCCGGCCACCCATGCCGCTGCGCCACTGCTATCCATCGCCCAGCCCAGGGGGATCAGGCAGGCCATCAGAAATACAGTTTTCCAATTGATCGCGGCGTAGGCCTCGTCCATCTTCAAAACGCCGGTCACCAACATGCCGGCCACGCCGGTCATCAACGCGATCGAGGTGGGGATGCGCGAGGAAAAGGCCAGCAGCATTGACACCGCAAAAATGGCCATCGCGATCTTGAACTTGTGCGGGCGTTGCTCGTCTTTCGGATAGTCGGTGACGACCACGAAGTCATTGCTCTTGGCGGCGTCGGCAAGATCGCTCCAGATGCTGTGCAGCACCAGCATGTCGCCGGCGCGGATCGGCAGGTTGCGTACATCGTCGCGCAATACCTGCTTGTCGCGGTTGATCGCCAGCAGGCTCAAGCCGTGTTGTTTGCGCAGCCGGAGTTTCGAAGATGGTTGGCCAATGAAGGTCGAATTCGGCGGCACCACCGCTTCGGAAATACCGGCGCGGCTGGGGTTGAACAAGTCAGCCAGCGCGCGCAGACGCACAGACATGCGCAGAAAGTTTTTTTGTGCGAAATCGGCAATTGCATCGCGCTGGCCCATCACGCCCAGCACGCTGCCTACCCAGATGCGGGTGTCACCGGGCGGTGCAAGCCGCGATTCGTTGCCGGTCAACAGTGCAAGTAACAACGGTGCATCCACTTGGCTTTCGGCATCGCCCACGCTCATGCCCACCAGGGGGCTGTCGGCGGTCACGGTGAGCTCGAAAATATCGCCTTCAATTCCGTAAGCACGTGCGAAATAACTCTGGGTGCGTGCTGGTGTTACCACATCCGGGCTATCTTCCGGAAGTAGCCGGCGGCCAAAAAAATGGAAATAGAGCAGTGATGCCGCCAGCAATACCAAGCCGATGGGCAGTGGCGCGAACATTTTCAGCGGCTGCAGCGATGCTGCACCGGAGGGCATGTTGGCATTGGCCGAGACCAATAAGTCGTTGAGCAGGATCAGCGGTGAATTGCCGACCATGGTCAGGCTGCCACCCATGATGATCGCCGCCGAAACCGGCATCAGCAGGCGCGACAGACTGATGCCGGTACGCGCGGTCAACCGTGAAACGACCGGCAGATACAGTGCGGTGGCGGAGGTATTTTGAATGATGGCGGAGTTCAGGCCGGCCACGGCTTGCGCCAGCAGCACTAGCCGTTGTTCCATGCCGTGCGCACGCCGCAGCAACCAGCTGGCCAAACGATTGAGAGCGCCGGTACGATCGAGGCCGGCACCCAGGATCATGGTCGCGATGACGTTCATCACCGCGTCCGAGGAAAAGCCACCAAACAGGTCTTCCGGTGCCACCAGCCCGGTCAGCCCCAACAGTACCAACACCACCAGCGACACCACGTCGGCGCGAATGCGCTCGAACAGGAACATCACCATGGTGAAGCACACCAAGCCCAGCACCCATTGCATATCGGTGGTTAGGGTGAGGGTGGTGTCCATCCGTCCGTTCAATGTCCTGATGAGTTGTGGTGCAGTGTCTCAACAACGGGTGTACAGCAAATCCCAGACGCCGTGGCCAAGGTTCTGGCCGCGAGTTTCAAAATGCGTCTGCGGTCGCCATGCCGGGCGAGCCACATGGCCACGCGGCCCGGCCGTGTTGGAAAGCCCTGCGGTGGTCTCCAGCACGTCCCACATCTGCTCTGCATAGTCCTGCCAGTCGGTGGCAAGGTGCAAGCGGCCATCGCTGGCCAGCTTGCGCACCAGCAAGGCGGCGAACGCATCGTTGATCAGCCGCCGCTTGTGGTGGCGCTTTTTGTGCCAGGGGTCGGGGAAGTAGATGCGCACCTCATCCAGCGTGCCATCGGCGATCTCGTGTTGCAGCACTTCCACGGCATCGTGGTGGTACAGACGCACATTGCTCGCATTGTCTTCCGCCAGCGCATTGAGCAGGCGACCCACCCCCGGGGCGTGCACTTCGATGCCGATATGATCGCGTGCCGGGTCAAGTTGGGTGGAATAGCGCAGGGCTTGCCCATTGCCGAAGCCGATTTCCAGAATGCGCTTGGCGCTGCGCCCGAAGGCAGCGTCGAAGTCACGCAGCGTGCCGCTGTAGTCCAGCCCGAAGCGCGGCCAGAGGTCATCAAACGCGCGCTGCTGGGCATCGGTGAAGCGGCCCTGGCGCAGCACGAAGCTGCGCACCTTGCGCACGCCATCGGTGACGGTAAAGGGTTTCGGCGGGGTCTTGGCGCCGGCGCTGGAGAAGGGATCGGTCAAGGGGGAGCTCACGCGGCAAGGACTGCAACCAGCCTATTGTCGCCGGATCTTGCCAAAATGTGACGCAGCGCAGCGTGAGAGCGTTATGATTTCATGAAATGATGCGCGCCATTCGCAGGCGTATGTCACGACGAAACTGGCCCCGCAATCAGAGTCAGAGCTGCGACCACCTCCCCATGATTTTCCATGACTTTTCGAGGATACCCATGAAAACCCTGTTGCGTAGAACCCTGCTGTCGGCTGCCTTGGCTTTGGTTGCGCTGCCCGCAATGGCGCAGAGCGCCCCTGATTCGCCGTTTACCAAGACCGTATTCTTCGGCGACAGTCTGACCGATGGCGGCTTCTTCCGTCCGTTGCTGCCTGCCGCGACGCAGTCGGTGACTGGACAGTTCACCACCAATCCCGGCTATGTCTGGTCGCAATACATGGCTGACTACTTCCGCAGCAATGCGGATGTGGCGTGGAAGGCAACCGGTGCCACCCCTGCCAAGGCCAGTGGCAACAACTGGGCCGTGGGTGGTGCACGGATCAAAATCGATTCAGTCGGTGGCCTGGGATATACCCCGTCGTTGGTGAGCCAGTACAACGCGTACTTGGCGGCAGGCAATACGGTTGACCCCAATGCTCTTTATTCAATCTGGGGCGGTGCCAATGACGTGTTCCAGGCGATCACCGATTACCAAACGGCCTATGTCACTACTCTGATGGGTGGTGGTAACGCGACCCAAGCCGATGCAGCTGGCCAGGCCGCTGCCGGTGCCACCATCAGCCCGGCGGTGGCTGCGCAAATCGGGTTGGTCGGCGCACTGAAAACGGCCGGTGCGCAGTACATTCTCGTACCCACTTTGCCGGATATGGGGCTGACTCCGTCGGCCGCGGCCGGTGGTGCACAGGGCATCGCATTGGCACATGGCCTGTCGACGAATTACAACAACGCGTTGTTCGGTGGCATGTCCAGCGCCGGGTTGCACGTGATTCCGGTAGACACCTATCACTTCCTGCAAGAGGTCGTGGCCAACCCGGCAGCATTTGGCTTGACCAATGTGACAGGTGTAGCGTGCCTGACCCAGCCGCCGCCGGCAGGTGCTTCGTCGTTGTTCTGCAACCCGCTGTCCACCGTACCCAATGGCGCCAACACCTACCTGTTTGCCGATGGCGTGCACCCGACCTCGGGCGCGCACAAGGCGCTGGCGGATCTGGCTGTCTCGATGATCGATGGCCCGCGCCAGATCGCCGTGTTGCCACATTCGGCGGCGATGGTGGGGCGTTCGCGCGCCTCCATGGTGGATACCACGGTCACCAGCATGGCGATGTCGAAGGGCGAGGGCATGCAATGGTGGGCTGATATCCGCGGCGATCAGCAGCGCTTCAATCAATCGGCCGGGTTTGATGGCATGGGTGGTACCGGTTCATTCGGGATCGGCTGGCACACCGGCAATTTGGTGTACGGCGCATTTGCAGGGTATGGCCGGCAAAAACTCGATTTCGGGTTTGATCGCGGCGATTTCCGCCAGACCGACGCCAGTATTGGCGGGTTTGCTGGCTGGGCGGGTGACAGCGGATTGTGGGCCAATGGCCAATTGAGCTGGACCAAGCTGAGCTACAAGGTGAACCGCCAGGTCAATTTGGGCCAAGCGGTGCGTGTGCATAGCGGTTCGCCGGACGGCACCAACCTCAGCGCGGGTGTCAGCACCGGTTGGACCTTCAAGCACAACAAATGGCAGAGCGGCCCGGTATTGTCCCTGCTGTGGCAGAACATCAGCGTGGACGGCTACGCCGAAAACAGCACCCAATCCAGCGCGCTGGCGTTTGCCAAGCAAGACGGTGATTCGCTGATGGGCAGCGCCGGCTGGCAGGCCAGCTACAGCATCAACGAACACCTGCAGCCGTATGCACGCGTGACTTGGAACCATGAATTCAAGGATGCTCCGGCGCAGGTGTGGGCACAGTCGCAGTCGATGACCAATACACTGCCCTATGCAGTGCCGGGTGTACCCTTCGATGACAGCTACGGCACGCTTGGCATCGGTCTGCGCAGCAAGCTGCTGGGGATGGATGTCACCGCCGGCAGCAACCTGAGCATCAACCAAAAGGGCGGTCACGACGCCAGTTTCTTCGTCACCGTGGGCGGCTCGTTCTAAGCAATACTGCAATGCGTGTTCACGCGCGCATTGCATCTTTTATGGGCAAGGTCTTAGACTGGCCGGCCTCGCGGGTGTAGTTCAATGGTAGAACTGCAGCTTCCCAAGCTGCTAGCGTGGGTTCGATTCCCATCACCCGCTCCAAAATACTCAAACCCCTGATTTTCAGGGGTTTTTTTGTTGCCCGTGATGTGTGCGGAAGCGTCCTGTGGGGATCATCCGGGGTCTCGCATCTCGTCCTAACCCGCCCCCGAATCTGCTTCGGGATGCGTGATGGACAGTCTGTTGTCTTCATTTTCAGGGGATGCGCCACGCCGGGCGCGCCCGCACGCAGCCCGGCCGGGAAGCGGGAAGCTACGGGAATCAGCAAAAAATCGAAATACCCGGGCATAATAAAAATTGAGCTGCACTGCAGCATTCGATTGCCTGCAGAGCTTGCTAGACTGGCGCTTCGAACCGACCCGGGAATGGAGCGCGCAATGAATTGGCTCAACGAGATGCTGCAAAACGACCCCGATCCGCAGGAGTCGCGGGAGTGGATCGAGTCGCTGAAGGCGGTCATCGACCATGATGGCCCGCAGCGTGCGCACCATTTGCTGGAAGGCATGGTGGAAATGACCCGGCGTGCCGGCGCGCATATGCCGTTTGCGCCTACTACCGCCTACATCAATACCATCCCCCCCCATCTGGAACCGAAGATGCCGGGGGATGCGCATCTGGAATGGCGGTTGCGATCGATCATTCGCTGGAATGCCATGGCGATGGTGGTGCGCGCCAACCGCAAGCCCGGTTCGCTGGGGGGGCATATCGCCAGTTTCGCCAGTTCCGCCACCTTGTACGACGTCGGCTTCAACCACTTCTGGCGCGCCCCGTCCGACCAACACCCGGGTGATTTGCTGTATATCCAGGGCCACAGTTCGCCCGGGATTTATTCGCGTGCGTTCATGGAGGGCCGGATCAGCGAAGACCAGCTGGAAAATTTCCGCATGGAAGTCGATGGCCGTGGCATCAGCAGCTACCCGCATCCATGGCTGATGCCGGATTTTTGGCAAACCCCCACCGTGAGCATGGGCCTGGGCCCGCTGGCGGCGATTTATCAGGCGCGCAGCTGGAAATATCTGGAAGCCCGCGGGCTGATGCCCAAGAGCGACCGCAAGGTGTGGTGCTTCATGGGTGATGGCGAAACCGACGAGCCGGAATCCCTGGGCGCGATTGGCGTGGCCGGCCGCGAAGGGCTGGACAATCTGGTATTCGTCATCAACTGCAACTTGCAGCGTCTGGACGGGCCGGTGCGCGGCAATGGCAAGATCATTCAGGATCTGGAAGGCCAGTTCCGTGGTGCCGATTGGAATGTGATCAAGACAATCTGGGGCAGTTATTGGGATCCGCTGCTGGCCAAGGATACCAACGGCCAACTGCGCAAGATCATGATGGACACCGTGGATGGTGAATACCAGAATTGCAAAGCCTTTGGTGGCGCGTACACACGCGAGCACTTCTTCGGCAAGACAGCGGAAACGCTGGCCATGGTGTCCAGTTTGTCGGATGACGATATCTGGCGTTTGAACCGTGGTGGCCACGACCCGCACAAGGTGTATGCCGCCTACGACAAGGCGGTGAAGACGGTGGGTCAGCCCTCCGTGATTTTGGCCAAGACGGTGAAGGGTTATGGCATGGGCAGCGCCGGTGAGGCGCTCAACCCCACCCACCAGACCAAAAAATTGGATAACGATGCGGTGCGTGCATTCCGTGACCGCTTCCAATTGCCGATCAGTGATGATCAGCTGAAAGATGGCGCGGTGCCGTTCTATCGGCCCGATGAAAAATCACCGGAAATGGAATACATGCGCGAGCGCCGCGCCGCCCTCGGCGGGCACCTGCCGCAGCGTCGGCGTAAGGCCAGCCAGGCGCTGGACGTACCGCCGCTGGCGACCTTCGAGCGCCTGCTCAAGTCCACCGGCGAGCGCGAGATCAGCACCACCATGGCGTTCGTGCAGATGTTCAACATCATCCTGCGCGACAAGCAGGTGGGCCCGCGCTGCGTGCCGATCGTCGCCGACGAGGCGCGCACCTTCGGCATGGAAGGCCTGTTCCGCCAGCTCGGCATCTACGCGCCGCAGGGCCAGAAGTACAAGCCGGTGGATGCCGACCAGCTGATGTTCTACCGCGAGGACGCGGCCGGGCAGGTGCTGGAGGAAGGCATCACCGAGGCCGGCGCGTTCGCCAGCTGGATGGCGCTGGCCACCAGCTACAGCACCAACGACCTGCAGATGCTGCCGTTCTACATCTACTACTCGATGTTCGGCTTCCAGCGCGTCGGCGA
>DAORUL010000064.1:0-10144 GCA_035433165.1 Thermomonas sp.
GTCGGCGGCTTGCCCGAGCACATGAAGCTGGGGCTGGTCGAACCGCTGCGCGAATTGTTCAAGGACGAAGTGCGCCGGCTGGGCGTGGCGCTCGGCCTGCCACGCGAGATGGTCTATCGCCATCCGTTCCCCGGCCCCGGCCTTGGCGTGCGTATCCTGGGCGAGGTGAAGCCCGAATACGCCGAATTGTTGGCCAAGGCCGATGCCATCTTCATCGACGAGCTGCGCAAAGCGGATCTGTACGACAAAACATCGCAAGCGTTCGCCGTCTTCCTGCCGGTCAAATCGGTCGGCGTGGTCGGCGACGCCCGCGCCTACGAATGGGTGATCGCCCTGCGCGCGGTGGAAACCATCGACTTCATGACCGCGCACTGGGCGCACCTGCCGTACGACTTCCTCGGCACCGTGAGCAACCGCATCATCAATGAACTACGCGGCGTGTCACGCGTGGTGTACGACATCAGCGGCAAGCCGCCCGCGACGATCGAGTGGGAATGAACGACCTGCTTGCGAACCATTGGTTCGCAGGTCGTTCGTTGCCCCGTCGAATAGACGGGGCCGGGATGCCTGGCTTGCTTGGGAATCGCAAATCAGACTTTTCCTATCCACTGGTAAGGCATACCCTGCTTGGATTGGGATTTGGTGGACGCTAGCCTGCACGGTATGGCTCGGGGGAGCCCACAGGGGGTGGTATGGCAATCACGGTTTATATCGTTGACGATCATGCGCTGGTACGCATGGGGTTTCGTTTGATTTTGGATGGGCAGGCGGATATTCAGGTCGTCGGGGATGCCGAAAGCGCGGAAGATGCGCTGCCGGACATTCGCCGGCTTAAGCCCGATATCGTGCTGTGCGATTTGCACCTGCCGGGTCTGAGCGGGCTGGAACTGACCGAGCGCGTAGTGCGTGGCGACTACGGGTGCCGGGTAATTGCGGTATCGGTATTGGAAGATGGCCCGATGCCGCGCCGCTTGCTGGAAGCCGGAGCCTACGGCTACGTGGGGAAAGCCAGCGATGCAGAGGAGTTATTGCGCGCGGTGCGGGAGGTCGCACGTGGGCGCAAATACCTGGCTACTTCGATTGCACAGGGAATGGCGTTGGCAGGTATCCAGGGCGATACCGGCTCACCCTTCGACAGCCTGACTCCCCGCGAGTTGGAAGTGGCCCTGTTGCTAAATCAGGGGCTACGGCAAGAATCCATCGCCAAGCGCTTGAGTCTGAGCGCCAAGACCGTCAATACACATAAAACGCGCTTGTTCGACAAGCTCGGGATTCACGACAACATCGCACTGGCGCGTCTGGCCAGCCAGTACGGTTTGGTGGATCCCGCCAGCGGCCTGCATTGAAACCAGCGCGGCAGTTGGCCGCGCTGTGGATTTCAGTGTCACGTACGCAGCGCAGGTTACTCGCTGCGGTGATCGTCAGTTGCTGGCTGCGGTGCAGGCGGCGCAGCGACAACGGGTGCCGGTGTTGCAGCTGCATCACTGCGGGCTGTATCAAACAAACCACGCAGTTGTTCTGCGCGCTGATGGGCCACGGTCTCCGCGTCAAGCACTGCTGCGCTCTCGGGTTTGCTTTCCGGAACGACTTCGGTTGCACCGTGCAGTCCGCTCGCGGTTGTGTTCTCCGAGGTCACTTCAGCGACCACACGTGGGGCGAGCTCGGCATTCACCGCTGCTGCACCGGCTACTTGGGGAACCGGTTCAATCACGGCCGACGCGATTGCGGTCACGGCATCGACCGCAGGTAGCGCAAGCTCTGCCGCAACAGCTGGTGCCGGCGCAGTGACCGTTTCCACCGGCAACGATACCGGAGCATTGGCCAAAGCATCGTTGATGGCAGACGCGGCAGCCGGCTCGACTGGAGCGATTGCGGTTGCAGCCACATGGACCGGTGCGGCAGCTTGCACAGTGGCAGCGAGCGCAGGTGCCGCGGCTGCGGCGGCAACCGGTGCCGCAGCGATTGCTGCGGGTGTCGGTGCCGTGGCGGGGCGTTCGATATCGTCGAAATCGAACTCCGGCTGCGCAGCATCGGTGTCGAGCACCTCATCCAGTGCATCTTCGGACTCGATTCCGGTCTCGCTGCCTTGACCCGCTTCGCCACCACGACGACGCCGACGGCCGCCACGACGGCCGCGACGACGCTTGTTGTTGCCTTCGCCAGCCGCGCTTTCTTCTGTTGCTTGAACCTCTGCGTCGATCTGCGCGATGTCCTGCGCAGCTGTTGCCTCAACTACTGCTTCAGCCGGCACATGCGAGGTTGCAACTGCAGTCAGTGGCACGGCAGTTGGCGTGAGGGCATCTGCGGGTGTGGTTGCGGACGGGCTATTGACCACGGCTAGCGGTGCTGCCACTGGTTCCTGGCGTTCCTGCTTTTGTGGCTTGTTCTGCTTTTGCTGACGCTCTTGCTTATCTGGCTGGGCTTGCTTGTCCTGCCGCGGTTCGTTCTTGGGCGTCTGCTTTTGCGGTTGTTGTTGCTGCAGTGGCTTTTGTTTCTGGGCTTGCTGGCCCTGCGAAATTTTTTGCTGTTGCTGCTCGTTGCGGGCGTCGCGAGGCTTGTTGTCGTCACGACGCTGTTCGTTTTTGTTGCGGTTTTCCTGACGATTGTCGTTGTTGCGACCGTCACGGCGATTGCCACGTTCATCACGACGCGGGTGATTGCTGTTGCGTCCGGTTGGTGCAGGAGCTGGCGCGACCGGTGCGGCGGCAGGTGCAGCGAACAAGCCACGCAACCAGCCGATCACGCCGCTTGTGGCGGGTGCTGCGTTGCTTGCGACGGGCGCTGCTGGCGTGACGAGTTGTGTTTCAGGATCCTGCGGCATCGGCTTGGGATCGCGCAGGGGGGCCGGCTGAACCGGATTGACCCGGGTGACTGCCGGTGGCGGGATGTTCAGTTGCGCCTTGGTCAGCGCGATGGTGTTGAACTTGCGCGGAGTGCCACGCTGGTAGCTGGGCTTGCCGGTTTCCTCACTCATCTCGTTGCTGCGAATGCGCGTGACTTCGTAGTGTGGTGAGTGCAGCTGTTCATCGGCGACGATCACAATCGGCGCGTCGTGACGTTGCTCGATCTCGCGTAGCGCACTGCGCTTCTCGTTGAGCAGGAAGTTGGCGATCTCCACCGGCGCTTGCACCAGGACTTGCCCGGTGTTGTCCTTCATCGCGTGTTCTTCAGCAACACGAATGATCGACAACGACAGCGATTCGATACTGCGCATGCGTCCGTGACCCTCGCAGGTCGGGCAGACAATCTGACTGGCCTCACCCAGGCTGTTGCGCAGGCGCTGGCGGCTCATTTCCATCAGGCCAAAGCGGCTGATGCGGCCCAGCTGCACGCGCGCACGGTCATATTTCAGTGCGTTTTGCAGCTTGTTCTCGACATCGCGCTGGTGTTTGTTGCTGGTCATGTCGATGAAGTCGATCACCACCAAACCGCCGAGATCGCGCAAACGCAGCTGGCGGGCCACTTCTTCGGCGGCTTCCAGGTTGGTGTTGAATGCGGTTTCCTCGATGTCGCCGCCCTTGGTGGCGCGTGCCGAGTTGACGTCGATGGCGGTCAGCGCTTCGGTCTGGTCGATCACCAGCGCGCCGCCGGAGGGCAGTCGCACGGTGCGCTCATACGCACTCTCAATCTGCGATTCGATCTGGAAGCGGTTGAACAGCGGGGTATCGTCGGTGTAATGCTTGAGCTTGCGCTTGTTATGCGGCATCACCTGTTCGACAAACTCCAGCGCCTCGGCGTACATCTCCGGGGTATCGACCAGAATTTCACCGATGTCGCTGCGCATGTAGTCGCGCAGGGCACGTACGATCAGGCGGCTTTCCTGATAAATCAGGAACGGGGCCGGCTTGCTCAGTGCGGACTCGGCGATCGCACGCCAGATGCTGAGCAGATAGTCCAGATCCCACTGCAGTTCTTCCGCGTCACGGCCAACGCCGGCGGTACGGATGATCACGCCCATATCGTCCGGGATGTTGAGTGCATCCATCGCCTTCTTCAGCTCGGCGCGGTCGTCACCCTCGATCCGGCGCGAGACACCGCCGGCGGTGGGCGAGTTCGGCATCAGCACCATGTAGCGGCCGGCCAACGAGATGAACGTGGTCAGTGCTGCGCCCTTGTTGCCGCGTTCTTCCTTGTCGACTTGCACCACCACTTCCTGGCCTTCGCGCAGGAGATCCTTGATGCCGGCCTTGTGGTGATCGACGCCCGCTTGGTAGTAGTCGCGGGAAATTTCCTTCAGCGGCAAAAAGCCGTGACGATCAGCACCATATTCGACGAAGGCCGCTTCCAGCGACGGCTCCAGCCGAGTAATGCGGCCCTTGTAGATATTGGATTTCTTGTTGTCGCGGGACGGCTGTTCGATGTCGATGTCGTACAGATTCTGGCCTTCGACAATGGCCACCCGCAGTTCTTCCGCCTGCGTGGCGTTGATGAGCATTCGCTTCATTGTGCATTCCTCGTGCGCTTGCCTGCCCACTCCGATGAGGGAGGGGCACTGCACGGAACGCCTGGGGCGTTTCGCCTCTGGATACCGCAAGCGCACGGCAGCGTCTTGCGCATGCCGTGCCGCTGTTGAGTTTTCCAGCGCTGCAACACCACGGCGTACCGCGGGAGCGCTTGTTCCTGTTCAAATATGTTGCAGGGCCGGCGACTCTCGCCCAACTTCCGAAGGAGGAGGGCGCGTCGCGCGGGGCGTTGTTTAACGGGTGAAGTCACGGCACAAGGCCGGCGATGGGCAGGTTTGCCGCGCAGCCGTTAACATGTCCGCCCCAAGGGTGGTGGCAACGTCACTGCGGCGGGGCTTGCCGGGAAGGCCGGCTTTCGGCCGGTTGGGCGGTAAACAACCGCCCGGTACTTCCTGCAAAATCAAACCCTTGCATCGCCCCCCGAGTGTATCAGATCAGCCCCCAATGACACAGCCCGATTCCCCTTCCGGTGGTGCCCGCACCGTTCGCATCCCCGATGACCGCGCCGGTCAACGGCTGGATAATTTCCTGCTCGGGCAGTTGAAAGGTGCGCCGCGCTCGCTGGTCTACAAGCTGGTGCGTAGCGGGCAGGTGCGCATCAATGGTGGCCGGGCCAAGGCGGAACGCAAGCTGGAAGCGGGGGATGAGGTCAGAATCCCGCCTGTTCGCATCGAATCACCGCAAGATGCCGGACGTTCGCCGCCAAAAAGCATGTTGGCAGCAATGGAGGCGTCCATCGTGTTTGAAGATGCGCGCCTGCTGGCCATCAACAAGCCATCGGGCGTGGCCAGCCACGGCGGCAGCGGGATTTCATTTGGCGCCATCGAAACCATGCGCGTATTGCGGCCACGCGACAACCTGGAGCTGGTGCACCGGCTGGATCGGGATACTTCGGGCTTGCTGGTGCTCGCCAAAAAGCGCTCGGCCTTGACCGAACTTCAGCGATTATTGCGTGAAGATCATGGATCAGGCATCGAAAAACGTTATCTGGCCTTATTGGTTGGGCGTATGCCCGATGGTGTGATGAGCGTGGATGCGCCGCTGCATGTGGGGCTGCGCCAAGGCGGCGAGCGGCATGTGCAGGTCAATGCCATCGGCAAGCCGTCAATCAGTCATTTCCGCGCCCTGGAACGCCGCGGCGGGCAAAGTTATTGCGAAATCCGCATCGAAACCGGCCGTACCCACCAGATTCGCGTGCATGCCCAGCACATTGGCCATCCGGTGGCCGGTGACGACAAATACGGCGATGCAGCCGCCAACAAGCGGCTGCGTGAACAAGTGGGCTTGAAGCGCTTGTTCCTGCATGCCTCCACCTTGGAATTTGCGCTGGATGGCGGCAAAGCTCCCTATCGGCTCAATGCGCCGCTGGTGCCGGAGTTGATTGAGGTGCTGGATCGGCTGGGGTGAGTTTCGGCGAGCAAGATCAGTGGTGATGTCTCAGCCCGCCAATAACTCCGCTTTCGCCGCGCAAATGAAGTCGTTCTCGCTTAACCCGCCCACGTCATGGGTGGAAAAGCGCACCACGCAGCGGTCGTAATGCACGGAGAGGTCGGGGTGGTGGTCTTCGGCGTTGGCCACATGCGCCAGCGCGTTCACGAATGACAGGGTGCGATAGTAATCCGTGAAGGTGAAGGTCTTGCTTAGCGCGTGGCCGTTTTCGACCAGGGCCCAACCCGGCAGTTGCGGCAGCAGTTCGCGGATGCTGGCCTCGCTCAGACGATGTTCATGGCCGCGGCGCGGAGCGCAATGGGCGTGGGCAAGCGGGATCATGTCATTCATATTGGCTTCGCGCAGTGACGTTGCAGGCCGTTAGAATAGCGGCATGATCCAGATTTCAGAAACCGCACAAACCCACTTCCGCAAATTGATCGAGCGCGAGGCGATTGCCGGCCTGGGGGTGCGCTTGTCTGCGCAGCACCCCGGAACCAATCGCGCTGACGTGCGCCTGGAATTTGCCGAACCCGGCGAGCTGACCGGCGATGAGTGGGCGATTGATTGCGAAGGGTTCACCCTGTGGCTGGATGCGCCCAGTGCGCCATTTTTGGACGGTGCCGAGATCGATTACGAGATCAAGGCTACCGGCGGTCAATTGCAGATCCGGGCCCCCAAAATCAAGGGTGTGGTGCCGGGTGAGTCCGCCTCGTTGGTGGAGCGCGTGCGCTGGGTGATCGACAATGACATCAATCCGCAATTGGCGATGCACAAAGGCCATGTCACACTGACCGAAATCACCGGCGAAGGCATAGTGGTGCTGAATTTTGGCGGTGGCTGCCACGGCTGCAGCATGGTGGACATCACCTTGAAGCAAGGTGTCGAAAAAACCCTGCTGGAGAAAGTGCCGGGTGTCACCGGCGTGCGTGATTCCACCGATCACGCCACCGGCGATGCCCCCTACATGGCGCGTGAGGCCTGACGGACGCATGCGCGCGTGACGACAGCCAATGACGTCATTGCCGCGCTGAATCAGCGGCACCTGCTCAAGACTGGTCACCAACCGTCACCGTCACAGCTGCCTGCTGGCTGGCAAGGTTGGCTGGATGCAATGGTGCAAACAGCGGCTCCCATTCGTCATGCACCTCCACAGGATTGGGTTGACAGCCTGGTGCAGCGGCCTGCGCCGACCGTCAGCAAAGGTGGCGGCTTGGGTCTGCCGTTTTTCCAGCTGCTGCGCCTGGGGCGACCACCGGATCCGCGCGAAGACCGCAAGCTGCGGATTGGCGTGGGAGCGGCGGATGTGCTGCTCCATCTGGTATTGGTGGCATTGCTGCTGTGGCTGATGTACCTGCGGTTTCTGGCGCTGGCACAGCAGCAGGAAGACGCGCAGGGCGAAGCCGTGCAAGTGGAATTCATCGGGCGCGGTAATGTGGCCACTGGCGGTGGTGCCCTGGCCAATGCGGGTGCCCAGTCTGCGCCGGCAGCCGCATCGGCGGCGCGGCGACCTTCGCCAACAGCGTCAACCAATCCGGGGCAGGCGGCTGCCCGTGCCGCCGATGCCGACCAGCCCGTTGCGCTGGAACAAGTTGCGGCATCGCCGCCGCAGAGCCTGACCGCCGATCAAACCGCACCCAAACTGACGCAGCCCAAACCGGTACCCAGCGAAGCCACGGCGGCCCAGCAGTTGCAAGTCAGCAGTGTGCCGCAGCCGCAGCCGGAAAGCTTTCAACTGCCACCGCCGCGTGAGCGCACGGTGGTGATGCCGGAAGTCAAATTGCGTGATGTGCAGCCCCAGCAGCAAGTGGAAGCCATTGCCACGCTGAACACGCAACCCGTGCAAACCTTGCAGGTCAAGCCGCGGGATGTGCAATTGCGTGCTCCTGAATTGAAGACGCAGGTGCAGGCATTGGACGTGTTCACTCCCGACGCGAGCCTGCTCACCCGTGCGCGTGCGCCGTCGACAAAATCTGCACAGGCCGCCGCAAGTGTGCAAGTACCGCAGCTGCAGGGCCAGGTGCGCGAGATACCTTTGCAGCCAGGCGATGGTGGTGCGGTGGCGGCCACACCGGGCAATGGGCATGCCAGCAACGGTCAGGCCAGTGCCGCAGGCGCTGGCGGCAACACCACCAGTGCGACGGGAACGGGACAAGCCCAGGCCGGCCAAGGTGCGGGCACGCAGGCGGCGCAGACGGGAGGCCGTGGCGTCAGCTCGGCCGGCACCGGCGCAGGGCCAGGGCTGAAAGCGGCACCGGGTGGTTGGCCGGGGGCGGCAAAGAGTGATGATTGGGGCGCATCCAATCGCAATGTGGCCGGTACTGGTACCGGCAATGGCTCCGGCAAGGGCAATGGTCGCAATGGCGAAAGCGATGGAAAATCCGGTCTGTTCAATAACGACGGCAGCGCACGCTTGCCCGATAAGTGGTCAAAAAATAGCGGCGTGGATCTGGACCGATCGGGGACATGGCTGAAACGGCCCGGGTTGGAGTATCGCGGCACCCGCTTCGATAAATACTGGATTCCGGAAGGCAATCTGTTGCAGGAATGGGTGCGCAAGGGCATCAAGGAATTGTCGATCCCGATTCCTGGTACCAAATTGAAGCTGAAATGCGTGGTCTCGCTGCTGCAATTTGGCGGTGGTTGCATGCCGGAAAACCCGGATGCCAACGAGCAGAATTCGACCGGACGCAAGGCCCCTGAAATCCCGTTCAAGCCCGAGCTGCAAGAAGACAACGGCAGCGTGCGACCGGCAACCAAAGAAAACCCGTAGCAGCGGCCGATGGGTGCGTCCTGATGGTGACATGTCGCGCGCAGGGCGCGCGCCCACGGTTTATTTACGCGCGTGCGCCCAGCGTTTGCACCATCAATGCGCGCAAGCTGGCGTCATCGCGTGCTTGCGGCGGTGTCACTTCGGCCAGTGAAAACCCGCGCTCCAGCGCATCGCCTTCGTCCAGACCTTCAAATTCCACAAACTCCGCATCCATCAATGCGGCGCGGGCGGTGTCCACGCTGTCAAACGGGAGCGTGGCACCATCGGAGTCAAAGACTTCGGCGGTGCCTGCGTCCAGTTCACGCAAGCGCGCCCAGATCAGCGTGCGCCCCAGTGTGGCCAGCCACCAACGGTCGTGTGCGGAGTTGTTCATGCCATTGCCTTGCCGATGATCCACAAAATACCGCCCATCACAATGCCACCCAGAATCACCAGGAGTGAAATGCGGGCCGGTGTGGCCAGCCCTGACAGCGAGCGATCCGGCGTGCTGCGATAACCACCGCGCAGCAGCCACCACAACGCGATGGGTTTGAGGAATGCACCTTCACCCAATTGTGCGGTGATCTGCGGGTGACGGTCGCGGATATGCACCAAGGTCAATGGCCAGAAAATCACGAATGCGGTGGCACCGGCGATCGACGTGGCGAATGAGGTCAGCGCAAAAAACAACACCAGATCGGCATCCACGGGTCAGAACTCCGCACTGCCCGGCGCACGCGGGTAGGCAATCGCGTCGCGGATATTGGCAAGGCCACACACGTACACCACCAGCCGCTCGAAACCGAGGCCAAACCCGGCATGCGGCACGCTGCCATAACGGCGGAAGTCGCGATACCAGCCGTAGTGCGCCGGGTCGATGCCAAACTGCGCCATGCGCGCATCCAGGACATCCAGCCGTTCCTCGCGCTGGCTGCCGCCAATGATTTCACCGATGCCGGGGGCCAGCACATCCATCGCGGCCACGGTTTTGCCGTCGTCGTTCATGCGCATGTAGAACGCCTTGATCTGCTCGGGATAGTTCATCACCACCACCGGACGGCCCACGTGTTCTTCGGTCAGCCAACGCTCGTGTTCGGTCTGCAAATCCAAACCCCATTCGACCGGGAAGTCGAATTTTTTGCCGGACTTTTGCAGCAGGCCAATCGCATCGGTGTAGTCGATGCGTTCAAATGGCGCATTGATGAAGCCTTCCAGCCGGGTGATGGCATCTTTCTGCACGCGCTCGGCGATGAACGCCATGTCATCGCCGCGCTCATTGAGTACGGCTTTGAACAGGTATTTCAGGAATTCTTCGGCCAGGTTGGCATCGTCATTCAAATCCGCGAATGCGATTTCCGGCTCGATCATCCAGAACTCGGCCAAATGCCGTGTGGTGTTCGAATTCTCGGCGCGGAAGGTGGGGCCGAAGGTGTACACCTTGCTCAAGCTCAGGCAGTAGGCCTCGACATTGAGCTGGCCGGACACGGTGAGGAAGGTTTCC
>DAORUL010000065.1:0-3166 GCA_035433165.1 Thermomonas sp.
CTGGCCAGCTTCATGCAGGTGCTGGACACCACCATCGCCAATGTGTCGTTGCCCACCATTTCCGGCAATTTGGGCGGCAGTGCCAACCAAGCCACTTGGGTGATCACCTCGTTCGCGGTCAGCACCGCGATTGCGCTGCCATTGACCGGCTGGCTGGCGCGCCGGTTTGGTGAACGCAAATTATTCATGTGGTCCACGCTGGGCTTTGTGTTTGCCTCGTGCTTGTGCGGGCTGGCGCATTCGATGGGATTGTTGGTGACGGCCCGCGCCTTGCAAGGTTTGCTGGCTGGGCCGATGTATCCCGTCACCCAAGCCTTGTTGCTCTCCATCTACCCACCCGCCAAGCGCGGCCAAGCCATTGCAATTCTGGCAATGGTGACCGTGGTTGCCCCCATTGCCGGGCCCATTTTGGGTGGCTGGATCACCGACAACTACAGTTGGGAATGGATTTTCTTCATCAACATTCCGATCGGGATTTTTGCCAGTACCGTGGTGGGCAGGCAGTTGAAAGGCCGCCCGGAAAAACTCGAAAAGCCGAAGATGGACTACATCGGTCTGGCCACGTTGGTGCTGGGCGTGGGCGCGCTGCAGATCCTGCTGGATTTGGGCAATGACGAGGACTGGTTTGCCTCGCACACGATCGTGATACTGGCCATCGTGGCAGCGATTTCGCTTGCGGTGTTCGTGATCTGGGAGCTGACCGACAAAGACCCCATCGTCAATTTGCGCCTGTTCCGCCATCGCAATTTTGCGGCAGGCACCGCCGCGATGGTGGTGGCCTATGGCGCATTTTTCAGCGTCGGCATCCTGGTGCCGTTGTGGCTGCAACGCAATCTTGGCTACACCGCCATCTGGGCCGGGTTTGCCACCGCGCCGATCGGTATTTTGCCGGTCCTGCTGACTCCGCTGGTGGGCAAATATGCCAATCGATTCGATCTGCGCATCCTCGCCAGTTTTGCCTTCGTGGCGATGTCGATGACCAGTTTCCTGCGTTCCGGCTTCAATCTGGAAGTGGACTTCCACACCATCGCACTCGTGCAATTGTTCCAAGGGCTGGGCGTGGCGCTGTTCTTCATGCCCGTGCTGCAAATTTTGCTATCGGATTTGGCCCCGCATGAAATTTCGGCTGGCTCCGGCTTGATGACGTTCCTGCGTACACTCGGCGGCAGTTTTGCAGCTTCGCTCACCACCTATGCCTGGAGCGAGCGCGGTGCATTCCACCATGCGCACATAACCGAGAGTGTGTCCACGCTGGATCCGGCCGCGATGCAACACATCGCGCAATACGGCGGCGGTGATATGCAACGCAGCGCGGCGGTGCTGGAAAGAATGATCTCCAATCAGGCCGCACAAATCGGCTTCAACGAAATCTTCCACCTGCTCGGCATCATCTTCCTCGTCGTGATCGCCTTCGTATGGTTGGCCAGGCCGCCGTTTGCCGCCAAGATCGGCGGGGCTGCTGCGGGCGGCCACTAACCTCATTCCGGCGGCACATGGATGCTGGCTTTGACGTGTTTCAGGCCAGCCACGATCGTGAAGGTCATGATCACCAGCAGCGACCATGAACTCCACTTGCCCCAATGCACGCGCGACCACGCGCCCATCTGGTTGGGGTAGCTCCAGATGCCGTAGAAGGTGCTGATGTTTTCGGCCAGCCACAGGAAAAATCCAATCAGCACGAAGGCCAGCAGCAACGGCATTTTGCGCACGCGATCCAGCGGCCGGAACAGCACGCTGCTGCGCGCATACAGGCCCAACACCAGCGCCGCGATGTACCAACGGTAATCACCCAGCCAGTGATGGGTGAAGAAATTGAGATAGATGGCAAGCGCCGCGGCAACCGCCATCCAATACGGCGGGTGGTGGCGGATGCGCAGATCAAACAGCCGCCATGCCTGGATGATGTAGCTGCCCACCGAGGCGTACATGAAGCCGGAAAACAGCGGCACGCCAAACAACTTTGTGTAGGCAACATCCGGATAGCTCCACGAGCCCATCGCGGTCTTGAACACTTCCAAACAAAAGCCCACCGCGTGAAACAGGCAGATGGCGCGAAACTCATCCCGGGTTTCCAGTTGCGCACGCAGCATCCATAGCTGCACGGCGAGTGCATACGCCAACAACAAGTCATAACGCGGGATGCCAAACAACCCCGCACGCGGCATCGCAAACACGGCGGCAAAGAACAACCCGGCAAACAGGCACGCACGCGCTTCCTTGATGCCAAACCATGCAAACTCACGCACGGCCGATGGCAAACGCATCGCCCAACGCGGCGGCACGTTGTCCATCAATCGCGCATCCAGCGCATGCAAGTACGCGCCCGGACCCTGCAAGCGCCGGGCCTGCGCACTCGCGCTCACGCTTGCTCCAGCGCGTCGGCCAAGCGCTCCACCGCGATCACCTCCATGCCTTTGTAGCTGCCGGCTTTCGGTGCGTTGGCCTTGGCCACGATGGCGCGTTTGAAACCGTGGGTGGCGGCCTCTTTCAGGCGTTCTTCGCCGTTGGGCACCGGACGGATTTCACCGCTCAGGCCCACTTCGCCAAACGCGATGGTTTTGTCGGGCAATGGGGCATTGCGCAGTGACGAGAGCACCGCCAACAGTACCGGCAAGTCGGCGGCGGTTTCCTGCACGCGAATCCCGCCCACCACGTTCACGAACACGTCTTGATCACCCACCATCACCCCGCCGTGGCGGTGCAGCACCGCCAGCAGCATGGCCAGCCGGTTGCCTTCCAAGCCCACCACCACGCGGCGCGGGTTGGACAACGGCGAGGCATCCACTAAGGCTTGCACTTCCACCAACAACGGGCGCGTGCCTTCGCGGGTCACCATCACGCAACTGCCCGGTTGCGGGCGGCCGCTGCCAGATAAAAATATTGCGGAAGGATTCGCCACTTCACGCAAGCCGGCATCAGACATCGCAAACACACCCAGCTCATTGACGGCGCCAAAGCGATTTTTGAATGCACGTAGCACACGAAAACGACTGCCGGAATCCCCTTCGAAATACAGCACCGCATCCACCATGTGCTCCAGCACACGCGGCCCGGCGATACCGCCCTCTTTCGTCACGTGCCCCACCAGAAATACGGCCGTGCCGGTTTCCTTGGCATAGCGCACCAGGCGCGCCGCGGCTTCGCGTACCTGGCTCACCGACCCCGG
>DAORUL010000065.1:3266-9738 GCA_035433165.1 Thermomonas sp.
ATTTGCCGATGCCCGGATCCCCACCTACCAGCACCACTGCACCCTCGGCCAAGCCGCCGCCCAGCACACGATCAAACTCACCGATGCCGGTGGAGGCGCGCGCTTGCTCGTCGGTGCGCACCTCTGCCAAGGGCGTGATCTTCGGCGCATCCACTTTGCCCGCCCAACCGCTGCGCCGCGAGGCCGGTGACTTGGCCTGAGTCGCGGTTTCCAGCGCGATTTCAGACAAGGTATTCCACGCCCCGCAGGCCTCGCACTGGCCCTGCCATTTGGCGTAATCGGCACCGCACTCGGTGCACACGTAGGCCGTACGGGGTTTGCTGGAAGGTTTGGCCATCGTGGCGTCAGCATTGAAAGAAGGCTGCATCTTAGACGGCGCGTGTCGCAATTTCCGCGACTGCGAGATCGGATTTCACGGTTGCAGGAACAACGCGCCGATCGCCAGTGCGGTGTTGTAGGGTTCCGGATCGTTGCGATTGGTCAGCAAGACCACACTCAGGTGCTGCGCTGGCCAGCGCACGATGACATTGCGAAAGCCAATGGTTTCACCGGAATGCCACTGGGTGTCACCGGTCATGCGCCAACCGAACCCATAGCGGGCCTGGTAGCCTTCCCCGGTGACTTCCACTTGCGGGCTAAACGCCAGTGCACGCGAAGCGCCGGTCAGCAGGCGATCGTCGTACAGGGCGGCATCCCATTTGGCCAGATCGTCGATGTTGGAGTAGATCCCGCCATCCCCCAGCACTGCACTGGTTGAACTTTGATCGGTGCGTTGCCAATGGCGATCTGCCCGGCTATAGCCAAAGGCCCGCTGCGGCACAGCTGCACCACCGTCCACAAAGGCCAGCGTGTGCGTCATCCCCAATGGCTGAAAAATCCGCGTTTGCAGAAAGTCGGGATAGTCGGTGCCGCTGGCACGCTCCACAATCAGCGACAGCAGTGCGTAGGCGCTATTGTTGTAGCGATATGCGCTGCCCGGTGCAAAATACAAACGCTGTTCCTGCGCCAGCAAAGCCAGCACCCCGGCATCGCTGATCTGACCGCTGTACGGCTCTACCATCAGGTCTTCGTAATCAATTAGACCCGAGGTGTGGGTCAGCAGATGGCGCAGGGTGATGGCCGCGGTTTCCGGCGGCAGCGAAGGTAACCAGTGGCGTGCGCGATCGTCCAAGCTCAGCTTGCCATCCTGCAGCAGCAACAAAACGGCAGCGGCGGTGAACTGTTTGCTCACCGATGCAAGGCGATAGTTGGTCTGCGGATTGGCCGCGATGCCGGCTTCCAGATCGGAGCGGCCCATGCCGCGCGCCACCAATGGCACGTCATCTTTCAATACCAACAGCGAAGCGCCGGGCACATCGCCTTGATAGGCCTGCAAGAGTTGATCGATTGCGGCATTGGGCATGACAGGCTGCCTGGTGGAAGGACGCTCTGCCGCCGATGCTGCCACAGGAATCATCACGGCCCACACCAGGCACAGCGGCAGCAGTCCACGTGCGTACAGCCGTCGGTCAGTCACAATCGCCCACGCGCTGGAAATCGAGGTCTTCATAGTCGGATGAAAAATCCCCGTGCGGGTCAAATTTGGCCATGCGTAACCGGCGTGACTGGCCATGGCCACTGAAGTCAAGCCATGCGTTTTCATCCACCGCCTCGTCCCCCCACACCAGCAACATGCGACTATCCAGCCGCGTGATTTGACCGTGCATTTTTTCCGACTTCGCAGAGCGCCATTCCACGTCCTTGCCTGCGCCACAGATCCGCACGTCGCCAAACCACGGATCACGCCAAACCCCAAGCCAATCACGCATTGCGGAAGGCCGCACCGCAGTGCGCTTGCGGATATCAGGCAGCGCCGCGTGCGCCGTGGCGGGCGTGCCGATTGCGGGTTGGGTCAAGGCATCGGCATAGCCATCCACGCCGAGTGAAGTTGCCGGCGCGGTAAATAATTTGAGCAATGCCGTGCCCAGCACGCTGCGGGCATTGCCACCATCGCCATTGATCATGAATACAAAGCCGGATTTGCGATCCGGCAACAGCATCATCATCGAATACATGCCGCCCAAGGTACCGGTATGCGACACCGTCCACTGCCCGTCCACATCGGCCAGCCGGAAGCCGTAGGCATAAGCGTGGTAATGGGTATTGTCCCACTGCCGGCGTTGCCGGGAAATGGGCATGGGTGTGCGCGCTTCCCACAACTCGGCGCGCTGCACAGGTGACAGCCATTGCAGTTGCGCAGGCGTGGGGGCAAGAAAATTATTCGCCCACACCAACATATCGTTCAGGCTGCAACGAATGCCGCCCGCCGGTGCCGACGCGATGGCCGGTACCTGCGCCGGATCCGGACGCGTGGGTACGATCTTGTCACCATCACGGCCGTGCGGCTGCGCCACGCTGCCGGCCTCGTGCAAGGCAAATGCACCGACCTTGCAATCGTGCAGTCCGAGCGGCTCAAACAACTCGCGCTGGATCAACGCTTCATAGGTTGCGCCGCCAGCAGCTTCCGCCACCTTGCCAGCCACCACGTACAACAAATTATCGTAGGCATAGCCGGCACGAAACCCGTAAGCAGGCTTGAGATAACGCAAGCCATGCACGATGTCGTCACGGGTAAACGCGTTGGGCTCGGGCCATAACATCAAATCGCCGCCACCTTCGGGCAGACCACTGTTGTGCACCAGCAGATCATTCACCGTCATATGTGCGGTGACCCACGCATCGTGCATGGCGAACTCCGGCAAATACTTCACCACCGGGTCATCCCATTGCAATTTGCCCTGCTGCACCAAGCGCGCCAGCAGCGCGGCGGTCATGGCCTTGCTGTTGCTGGCGATCTTGAACAAGGTGCGTTGGGTCACCGGGTCGCCGCTGCCGTATATGGTTTCACCATAGCCGCGTGCAAACGTGACTTTGCCGTCTTCGATCACGCCCACCGCAATGCCCGGCAATTGATAGCGCTGGATGGTGGCGCGTACCGTGGCGTCGATCATGCCTGCCGTTGGTGCAGCGGGCTGTGTCTGCGCCTGTGCCGTGCCGATCAGCAGCAACAACGCGATGCTCGTACTCAATACGGATAGCTTCATGGGCTGTTCCAAACGCTGGCGGGTTGCTCGTCGGCAATCATCGCATCGAACGTCTGGCGTCGACGCACCAGCGCATAGCGGCCTCCGTCGACCAGTACTTCCGCCGGCAATGGGCGCGAATTGTAGGTGGATCCCATCGACGCCGCATACGCACCGGCGCCCAATAGCGCGACCAACTCACCGGCAGCGCAGCGCGGCAAGATCCGATCCACCGCGAAGGTGTCGCCGGTTTCACACACCGGCCCCACCACGTCATAGGCCAAGGACTCGCGGCCCGCATCGCCACCAATACGCACGATGTCATGCCATGCCTCGTACAAGCTGGGGCGCAACAGATCGTTCATGGCCGCATCCAGCACCAGGAACCGGCGCGCCTCGCCCTGTTTTACCAACACCACGCGCGACAACAGCACGCCCGCCTCGGCCACCAGCCAGCGCCCCGGCTCCACCAGAATTCGACCCTCGAAACCGGCAAATGCGGTGCGCAAAATGTCTGCGTAGTCCTGCGCTGCAGGCGCGTGTTCGCCCTCGCGATAGCGCACCCCCAGGCCACCGCCCACATCCAGACTTGCAATGCTGTGCCCTGCGGCGACCAATTGCTGCCAGAACGCGGCCATGCGTTGCACCGCTTCTGCTACTGGCGCAAGACTGAGCAGCTGCGAGCCAATATGCATATGCAAGCCATCCAGCTGCACATTGGGCCACGCGGTGTGCGCATCAAACCACGCACGCGCTTCACTGATCGCAACCCCGAACTTGTTCTCGGCTTTGCCGGTGGAAATCTTGGCGTGGGTTTGCGCGTCCACATCGGGATTGATGCGCACCGAAGCGGTGGCGATGCAGCCGCGTGCAGCGGCAATGCGCTGAATCGCATCAAGCTCTGCACGTGATTCCAGATTGAAGCGGCCCACACCCGCAGCCAGCGCCCTATCGATTTCCGCATCGGTCTTGCCAACACCGGAAAACACCATGTCACAAGCGGCAATGCCCGCCCGCAGGGCGCGCTGCAATTCGCCAGCAGACACGATATCGGCACCCGCGCCTTGCTCTGCCAACAACTGCAACACGGCCAGCGTGCCATTGGCTTTGACGGCATAGCGAATGCCCGCGTCCAACCCCTGCAAGGCCTCTTGCAAGGCGCGCATACGGCTGCGAATCGCCGGTGCGGAGTACACATACAAGGGTGTGCCTTCACGCTGCGCCAGCTGTTCCAAATCCACCCCGGCAAACACGCCGGTGCTCCAGCACGAAGTCACATCCTGCATTCTTCAAACCTCAAAAAAATGGCGGCCCGGCGAAGGGCCGCCCCCAGAGGAACCGCAAACGGCAGTGACCGCGGATGACCGCAATCAGAAGTTGTAGGTCAGCACCAGCTGTGCGGAACGCGGTGCTGTCCAATTGGAGCCTTCACCAAAGGTTTCACGATAGACGCCGGGAGTGACCTCGTAACGAGTCCGCACACGCACCGTGGTTTGCTTATTCAGCAGGTTGTACACCGACAGGCGCACCTTCAAGTCCACGTCCGGCACCGGCATGGTCCAGGTCACGCTTGCACCCCAATCGAACGTCCAAGGCATGCGGCCGAATGCACCCAGCCCGGTGTACTCGTACTGCCGCAGGTTGTACGCTTGCTTGCAATTGGCCACGCAAATCCAACCGGAACCACCGCCACTGAATTCACCCGAAGAGCCCGCCGCACGGTTGTCGCCCGGCCAGTAGGTCCCATAAGCGGTAATCGGCCCGCCCGACAACACCGTCAACGTCGAGCCAAACGACCACATGTCGTTCAACTTGTAGCTGCCGCGCAACTTGACCTGATGACGATGATCGTTGAACAGCACCCCATAGCGTTCGTTCACCGCCGGGTGATCGTAGTACTGCACCATGCCAGTGTCGTTGTAGCCGGTATCCGAATTCACCGGACCTTCAAAATTGCCGGTCGATTTTGACCACAGATAGCTGGCATTGAACGACCACTTGCCATCCCAGGCACGATCCAGCTGGAACTCCAATGCCTTGTATTCGCGCTTGGGTTTTTTGTAACCGATGATTTCGCCGTTGGTCTTTTTGTACCCGTCGACACTGGTATCCAGCTCCACCCAACCGCCCTGGCCATTGCCGATGTCATCGCACCACAACGTGTTGGTCTCGCCGGGGTTGATGATCGGCCAATTGAAGCCACTCGGGCAGTTGGAATGCGTAATGCGGGTATCTTCGATGGTGCGGTTCATTCGACGATAGGTGGCATTCACGCCCCACGACCATGCCGCATTGATGGCGCGCTCATAGCCGAAAATCGCCTCGTCTTGATAAACCGCCTTCAAATCCTTCGGGAAGATCCCACGCAGATCGTCGCCACCGGTGTTCATGCTTTTATCGGTCGGGCCAATTTGCGCGCCGATGATGGGTGCCATATAGGTGGCACCGGTTTCAGGATTGGTGGCCTGCTGCCAGCCATTGAGCTGGAAGAAGCTGTACTCATCCACCAGCCCGCCGGCAAATGACGTACTGATGATATTGGTCACCGGCAGGTAGTAGCGCCCCAGATTGCCATACAACTTGGTGGTGCCATCACCCTTCATGTCCCAGCTGAAACCACCACGCGGGGCCACCAGGTTCTTGATATTGATGAAGGCATCGCCCGCCGCGGTCTTGTTCTTGAAATTGTCGATCCGCACACCCAGATTGAGCAAGAAGCTATCGGTGATATTCCAGTTATCTTCGATGTAGTAGGCATTGTTGACGGTTTCGAATGCCCCTCCAAGTACGCGATGCCGCTTGCGGATGATGTCGGTATTTTGAGCCAGGAACACGCCGGAGCCATCCACGATTTCAGTGCCGGCAGCAAGCGTCATTGCCAACAACGCATCACCGCCAGGGCCAGGGTAATACGAGCTTTGCTGCGTGGTCAGCTTCTCCTGATCCAGGCCGAACCGCAGCAGATGGTTGCCCAATGCCCACTCAAAATCCAAACGCCCGATTTTGCGGGTGTTGTCCATCTTGCTCACGGAATCACCGGTCGGGTGACAACCCACAGTCTTGCCGACCAATGCAGCAGCCCCTGCATAACTACCGTCAACTGAAATCGGATTGCAGTCGATATCCAGCACTGAATGGGTAAACGCATTGCGGTCGTTTTCGCCATACATCGCTTTGGCAACGACGTTTTCACCGAAATGGCCGGTATAGGTCAACGTCCAGTTCTTGCCGCCGGTCTCATTCATGGTGTCACCGCCGTAGGCACCGATCCTTTCGCTTGACCAATCGTACCCATAAGCCGAGGCGGTGGAGTCCGCCTTATCGGAGAAGGCCATCAGCGACAGCACATGATTGTCGGTGATGTTCCAATCCAATCGCGTACCCCAAAAGCCGTTATTCGATTTGGTGCG
>DAORUL010000066.1:0-9627 GCA_035433165.1 Thermomonas sp.
TGGTGGGGGCCAAGATCAGCATCACCTCCAACCGGCCGCAGACCACGCGGCATCGTTTGTTGGGGATTGCCACGTTTCCACGCGGGCAACTGCAATTGGTGGACACCCCCGGCATCCATGGCGAGCAGGGCAGGCGCTCCGGCAAGGCGATGAACCGGATGATGAATCGCGCAGCGCGCGGCGCCCTGGAAGGGGTGGATGTGGCCTTGCTGGTGATCGAAGCGGGCCGCTGGGACAACGAAGACGGTCTGGCCTATGACGCCCTGCATGATGCCGGCCTGCCGGTGGTGCTGGTGGTCAATCAGGTGGACAAACAGAAAGACAAGACCACCCTGCTGCCGTTCATCACCAAGGTGACCGAAGGCCGCGAATTTGCCGCCGTGCACCCGCTGTCGGCGCTCAAGCGCAGCGGGCTGGAACAACTGGTGGCGACCTTGATGGATTTGGTGCCCGAAGCCGAGCCGATGTACGGCGAGGATGAGATCACTGACAAGAGTCAGCGTTTTCTTGCCGGCGAATTGGTGCGCGAGCAATTGATGCGCCGGCTGGGCGAGGAATTGCCGTATTCGACCACGGTCGAAGTTGAGAAATTCGAAGAGGAACCTTCCCCCAAAACCGGCGTGATGTATCGCATCGACGCGGTGATCTGGGTCGAACGCGAAGGCCAGAAGGCCATCGTCATCGGCAAGGGCGGCGAGCGTCTGCGCGACATCGGCAAACACGCCCGCCAGCAGATGGAACGGCTATTCGGCGCGAAGGTTTTTCTGCAAACCTGGGTGCGCGTGCGCGAAGGTTGGAGTGACGACGAAGCCGCTTTGCGTGCGCTGGGTTATCACGATTGACTCCCGGGCTGTCTCCGCAGGAGCGCGAATGCGTTCGCGAAATTCCTGCAAGTAGCCATCGCGTTCCTGCGGCGCGCTCCTACAATGACGCATGCGCTACATCACCGAGCCCGCCTTCGTCCTGCACGCCCGCCCGTGGCGGGAAACCAGCTTGCTGGTCGAAGTATTAAGCGCTGAACACGGCCGCATCGGGCTGGTCGCGCGCGGGGTGCAAGGCCCGAAAAAGCATCTGCTGCGTGCGGCGTTGCAGCCACTGCAATCGATTCGTTTCGATGGCGAGCAACGCGGCGAACTGGCGCAGCTGCGCGCTGCCGAAGCGGTGGATGCCGCACCGTTGCTGCACGGCGATGCCGCGCTGGCGGGCTTCTACATCAATGAATTGTGCCTGCGGCTGGCACCCCGGCAAGCGCCGCAACCCGAACTGCATGCGGTGTATGCGCAGGTGCGTGAGCGCTTGCGCGCTGGCGAGCCGTTGGCATGGACGCTGCGCCGGTTTGAGCGCGATGTCCTGGATGCGCTGGGCGTGGGTTTGGATTATGCGTTGACCGGTGAAGAAGACGCGATTGACCCGGCAGCACGTTATCGGCTGGACCCCGAGCATGGCCCGCGCCGCGTGCTGAGCGAGCGCGCAGGCGAACGCCGCGAACTGGCCACCGGGCGCGCGCTGTTGGCGTTGGCAAGCGACGCGCAGCCGGTCAGTGAGGATTTGGCCAGTCTGCGCCTGCCGTTGCGCGCAGTGCTGTTGCACCATTTGGGTGGGCGCGGGTTGAAGTCGTGGGAGATGCTGGGTGCGCTGGGGCGGCTGACGGCCGCTCAGCGATGCAGTGCGCCCGCAGCTTCCGGTTGATAGCGAATCGACAGCACGTGCAGGCGTGCGCTGCGCCCCCCCGGCATTGGCCAGTCGATGCTGCTGCCTGCGCGCAAACCGAGCAGGGCGCTGCCCACCGGCGCAAGGATCGACACTTTCTCGCCGCTGCCATCGGCATCCCGCGGGTACACCAAGGTCAGCTCGTATTCGTGGGCTTGCTGCTGGTCATCCACGACTTTCACCAATGCGGTGGAATTCATGGTGATGACATCGGCCGGCATGTTGCCGGGTTCGGTCAATTCCGCCCGCGCCAATTCCTCGCGCAAGGCCGCCGTGTTGATGCCGCTGTATTGCGGACGCTCCAGCAAGTCCTCGATACGCTCCACATCGACGCGGGACAGCAACAGGGCGGGGCGTTGGGGATTATGGGTGGTCATGTGGTGCGGCTCCTGCAAAGCAAAACGGACGGCGCGGCAGGCGCGTCGCCCGTGGGTTCACGAATTGAACCCTATTATCCGCCGACGATGCTGCCCGGGGCAACCTCGGGCGGGGCGGGGAACAGGAACCCTGCGACCACCCGCCGTCCTTCACCCGCCAGAATCGAATAGGTGCGTGCGGCGGCGGCATTGGTCATCACTTCCAAGCCAATGCCGTGTTGCAAGCAATGCGCCATGACCTGCGGCGGCGGGAATTGTTGGCTGGCGCCTGTCCCCAAGACGATCAGTTCAGGCTGCAATGCCAGCAGTTCGTCCATATCGGCCGGCTGCATGGCGCCTGCATCAACGATGCGCCACTGCTCGCGCAACGCCTCCGGGGTGATGATGAAGCTGCGGGTCAAGCGCTGGGCATTGACCAGCGCTGCGTTGCCATCGGCACCGCGCAGAAAATATTGGTAATCGGGGCGTTCCAGCAGCAGGTGCATGGCCGGCTCAGGCGCGCGGCAGCACGATATGCCGTTTGTCCTTGCTGGGGCGATACAGCGTAGCGGTATGCCCAATCCGCTGCACCAGCACAGCGTCGGCGCGTTCGGTCAAGTCCACGATCATGGCGTCGCGTTGTTCGCGATCGGCGCCGCCGACTTTCACCTTGATCAGCTCGTGGTGCTCGAGCGCCAACTCGACTTCGGCCACCAGTGCATCGGTAATGCCCTTGCCACCCACCTGCAGCATTGCCTTCAGATCATGTGCCTGGCCACGCAAAAAACGGATCTGGGCATTGGTCAGGGCAATCGGCATACGGCACACAGCAAACGGATGAGGGGCGTGCAGGGTATCATGCACACCCTGTCTCACGCGCTTTCGGCGGCCATGGCCACCCGCAGTCAATCCAGCCAACGCTGGCTCAAAGAGCATTTTTCCGACCCCTACGTGAAAAAAGCGCAGGCCGAAGGCATGCGTTCGCGCGCCGCCTACAAGCTGGAAGAACTGGCCGAGCGCGACCGCCTGCTCAAACCGGGCATGGTGGTGGTGGATCTGGGGGCCGCCCCCGGTGGCTGGTCGCAATGGGTGCGGCAGGAGCTCAACCGGCTGGACCCGGCCAAGCCGGGGCGGGTGATCGCCAGCGACATCCTGGAAATGCCCGGTTTGGCCGGGGTGGACTTCCTTCACGGCGACTTCAGGGAAGATGCCGTCTTATCGCAATTGCTGGACATGCTGAACGGGGACACGGTAGACCTTGTCTTGTCCGACATGGCCCCCAATAAGAGTGGAATGGATGCGGTGGATCAGCCGCGTGCGATGCACTTGGCGGAGCTGGCCATGGACTTTGCCGATGGTCATCTCCGCAACGGTGGTAGCTTCCTGATCAAGCTGTTTCAGGGGGCAGGTTCGGATGACTATCTGCGGGAACTGCGGCGGCGTTATGCCAAGGTAGTGATCCGCAAGCCCGCGGCCTCGCGCAAGCGATCGCCGGAGGTGTACGTGCTGGCCACCGGCAAGTTGGCGAAAATGAAGTGATACGGGCGACATAAGGACGACATGAACGATCTTGCGAAAAACATATTGCTCTGGGTAGTGGTGGCTGTCGTGTTGATGGTCGTGTTCCAGAGCTTTTCGCCCAAGCTGACGGCCAGCCAGGACGTGGTCTATTCGCAGTTCGTGCAGGATGTGGAAAATGACCGCATCAAGTCGGTGGATATTTCCAGCAATGAGCGCAGCGTCGATTTCGTGCGCGCCGATGGCAGCAAAGGCACCACCACCGCGCCCGTGCGTGACCGTGACCTGATCAATGATCTGATCCAGCACAAGGTTGAAATCAAGCAGGCCGCGCCGGAGTCGGGCGTGTCGTTTTGGTCGTTGGTGCTGAACTTCCTGCCGGTGCTGCTGATCATTGGCTTCTGGCTGTTCATGATGCGGCAGATGCAAGGCGGCGGTGCCGGCAAAGGCGCGATGTCGTTTGGGCGCTCGCGTGCAAAATTGCAGGGCGAAGACCAGATCAAAGTGACCTTTGCCGATGTGGCCGGTTGCGATGAAGCCAAGGACGAAGTGGGCGAGCTGGTGGAGTTTTTGCGTGACCCCTCGCGCTTCACCAAGCTGGGCGGCAAGATTCCGCGCGGCGTGCTGATGGTGGGCCCGCCCGGTACCGGCAAAACCTTGCTGGCACGCGCGATTGCGGGTGAAGCCAAGGTGCCGTTCTTCAGCATTTCCGGTTCGGATTTCGTGGAAATGTTCGTCGGCGTGGGCGCATCGCGGGTGCGTGACATGTTCGAAACCGCCAAGAAGCACGCGCCGTGCATCATCTTCATCGACGAAATCGACGCCGTCGGCCGTCACCGTGGTTCCGGCATGGGGGGGGGGCACGACGAGCGCGAACAAACCCTCAACCAGATGCTGGTGGAGATGGACGGGTTTGAAGGCGGCGAAGGCGTGATTGTGATCGCCGCCACCAACCGCCCCGACGTGCTGGACAAGGCCCTGCTGCGCCCGGGCCGCTTCGACCGTCAGGTCATGGTGGGGCTGCCCGACATCAAGGGCCGCGAGCAAATCCTGAAAGTGCATATGCGCAAGGTGCCGCTGCACGACAATGTGCGCGCGGATGTGCTGGCGCGTGGCACGCCGGGGTTCTCCGGTGCGGATTTGGCCAATCTGGTCAACGAAGCCGCCCTGTTTGCGGCGCGCCGCAACAAGCAGCAAGTGGACATGCGTGATTTTGAAGACGCCAAGGACAAGATTTACATGGGTCCGGAACGGCGCAGCATGGTCATGCGCGAAGACGAGCGCCGCAACACCGCGTATCACGAGTCTGGCCACGCCGTGGTGGCGATGTCGCTGCCCAAGGCCGACCCGGTGCACAAGGTGACCATCATGCCGCGTGGCTGGGCGTTGGGCGTCACCTGGCAGTTGCCCGAGCACGACCACATCAGCAAGTACAAGGATCGCATGCTGGAAGAGTTGGCCATTCTGTTTGGTGGCCGGATTGCCGAAGAAATTTTCGTCGGCCAAATGTCCACCGGCGCATCCAACGACTTCGAACGCGCCACCCAGCTTGCGCGCGGCATGGTGACCAAGTACGGCATGTCCGATGTGATGGGCACCATGGTGTACGCCGATGCCGAAGCCGGATATGGCATGCACAGCAAGACCATTTCCGAAGCCACCCAGCAAAAAGTGGATGCGGAAATCCGCCGCATTCTGGATGCGCAATACGCGGTGGCACGCGACATTCTGGAATCCAGGCGCGACGTGGTGGAAGCGATGACCGCCGCCCTGCTGGAATGGGAAACCATCGACGCCGAGCAAGTCAAAGCGTTGATGGAAGGCCGCACGCCCAACCCGCCGCTGGGCTGGGAAGACAAGTCCGACAAGGGCAAGCGCGATAGCGATGCCGCACCGCCCGCCGCCCCGATTGGTGGCCCGGTCGTGCAGGGCTGATCAACGCAGCAAGCAGGGTACAGTGAAGGCCGGGGGCGACCCCGGCTTTTTTGTTGGACAGGACGGATGCCGGGTGCTGCAGTTGCCTGCAACGCCGGCTTTGCAGATACTGCCTTCGCATTCCCGTGGGAGCGCGCACTTGGGCAAGTTTGCAGAGTGGTTGATTCAACTCAAGCGCCGCAATGTGTTGCGCGCCGCGGCGCTGTATGTCGGCGCCATTTGGGCACTGGCGCAGGGCATCGCCCAGCTGGCTCCGATTTTTGCCATCCCGGACTGGGTGGTGCGTTGGTTTGTCTGGGCCGGTGTCATTGGTTTCCCGTTCTGGTTTGCGTTCAGCTGGTACTACGAACTCACCCCCGAGGGCCTGAAACGGGACAGTGAACTTGCGCAGGATGCAGGCGCGGCACGCACACGTGGCCGGCGTCTGGATTTTTGGATCATCGGCGTGCTGGTGGTGGCGGTGGTGCTGCTGGTGACCAATCAATTCGTCCTGCGGCGGGATGCCACCAGCTTGGCGGATGCAGTCACGGACTCGGCGGTGAAGTCGATCGCTGTGCTGCCACTGCTCAATGCCAGTGGCGACCCCGGACAGCAGTTTTTTTCCGATGGATTGTCTGAAAGCTTGATTGATGCGCTATCCAGGATTAAGGGTCTGCGCGTCATCGGCCGCACGTCCTCATTTCAATTTCGCAACAGCAAGGACGATGCGCGAAGTATCGGCAAGAAATTGGGGGTCACATATCTGCTCAGCGGCAACGTGCAGCGTTCCGCAGACAAGTTGCGGGTGCGTACGGAAATTGTGGACACGCGTAATGGTGCGGCGGTGTGGAGCAAGCAGTTCAATTATCCCAATAACGATTTGTTCGCGTTGCAGGATGAGTTGTCGCGTGTGATTGCAGATGTACTCAAGGTTGATTTGCTGACCAACAATGGGCGTGACCCGAATCGCCCGCCAAGCGAGAGTGTCGAGGCCTACAACGCGTTTATGCGCGGCAATTTCTTTATGGATCTTGGCAGCGAGCGCGATACGCGGCGGGCGATCGAGGAATTCAAGCGCGCCACCACGGTTGATCCAAACTACGCCGTTGCGTGGGCATCGCTGTCGCGCAATTGGACATCATTGGCGGCGCTGTATTTGAGTGGAAATGATGCGCAATTTGCGTATGCACAGGCCAAGCAGGCAAGTGATAAAGCACTGGCGTTGGCCCCTGATCAAGGGGATTCCCATGTGGCGCGTGGCTGGCTGTTGGAAAATTGGGGGATGGACTGGAATGGCGCGATGTTTGAATATCAGCGCGCACTTGAACTGTCACCCGGCAATCTGCAAACAAAATTCAGCGTTGCCAGCATGCTGGCGCTGCAAGGGCAGTTGACGCAGGCAGTCAAGATGAGTGGCGAAGCCATTGCGCTGAATCCGATGTCGCCCAACTGGTGGAACTGGTACAGCGCCTATTTGTCCGCGTTGGGGCGTCTGGATGATGCCGAAGCGGCGATCCGCAAGTCCATTGCATTGCGGCCGCAGGGCAATTCAACATGGGCACAACTGGCCATCATCCAGATTCAGCGCGGGGATGCCAAGGCGGCACTGGAGGCGGCCAATAATGAGCCGGCAGGGCCATGGCATGCGATCGCGCACGCAATGGCTTTGCAGATTGGCAAAGACAGGTCGGCTGCTGATACCGCCTTGCAGCAACTGATCACAGAGTATGGCGATGTGGCGGCCTACCAAGTCGCGCAGGTGCATGCACTGCGTCGCGAAGACAACGCGGTATTCGAATGGCTGCAAAAGGCGCAAGACACCCACGATCCTGGGGTGGGCAACACGCTTGTGGATCCACTGATCATGCGCTACAAACATGACCCGCGTTTGGCCGCGTTTTGCGCCAAGGTGGGTTTGCCCGCGCCCACCGTCAGCGAAGCCAAAGGAATTTGAATCCATGTTCGACACCGCGCCGCAACCGGCAAGGCGGGCGCGCAATCCCGGCCTTTTGTCTGCTTTGATTCGCGTCAGTGTTGCTCACAACACAGGCTTTGCAGATACGCCAGTGCATCCGCGGGATAGGGGCGATCTTGGGCAAGTTTGCGGCGTGGTTGAATCAACCCAAACGGCGCAATGTGCTGCGTGCGGCCGCGCTGTACCTCGGTGCGCTTTGGGCTTCTGCACAAGGCGTTGCGCAATTGGCTCCGGTATTCGGCATTCCAGATTGGGCAATCCGCTGGTTTGTCGTGGCGGGCGTGGTGGGTTTTCCATTTTGAATTGCCTTTAGTTGGTATTATCGGCGGTGAAGTCGATTGCGGTATTGCCATTGGTCAACGCCAGCGACGATCCAAAGCAGCAATTCTTCTCCGATGGCTTGTCGGAAAGCCTGATCGGCGCGTTGGTGAAATTTGAGGGCATCCGGGTCATTGGCCGAATGTCCTCGTTTCAATTTCGCAACAGCAAAGAAGATGCTGCAAGTATTGGGAAAAAATTAGGCGCTGCTTATTTGCTGGGTGGCAGCGTGCAGCATGCCGGTGACATGGTGCGGATTCGTGCCGAGGTGGTTGCTGCTAAGAGTGGTGCAGTGGTTTGGACACAACAATATGATCGCCAATACCGGGATTTGTTTGCCTTGCAAGATGATGTGACACAAGCCATTGCCCATGTCCTTGAAGTCAAGCTGTTGCCTGCGCATCACACGCAACAGGGCGATCGTCCTGCAAGCGGGAATGTTGCGGCGTATTCCATGTTTCTGCAGGCTAAATTCCAGGCTTCACTGTCAACTGCGGACGGGTTTCGGCAGGCCATTGCCTTGATGCGGCAGGCGGTTGTCACTGACCCTGGCTATGCCTTCGCCTGGGCGAGTCTGGGACGGTATTACTCGTCGCGCGCCACCTTGGGCATGAGTGAAAATACGGATGCTGATTACGCTGCGGCAGTAGAGGCGATTTCCAACGCGTTGCGATTGGACCCCGATCTTGCCGAAGCACATATGGCAAAGGCGTGGCTGTTGGAAAATTCGCGTTTGGATTTGCGTGGCGCGATGCAGGAATACGAAAAGGCATTGTCACTTTCACCGACTAGCCCATGGGTGCGTTTCAATGCCTACGGGATGCGTGCGCTCACAGGGCAGCTGCAGGGTACTTTGGAGCAAGTACATCGTGCGCTGCTGGATGACCCGCTAAGCGCAACGTCGTGGAGCTGGTATAGCACTTACCTGTTGGCAGCAGGGCGCACTGATGCTGCAGAAGCAGCGATTCGGAAATCCATGCAGTTGCAGCCCAACGGTGTGGGGTGGTGGACGCAGATAACAGCCATCAATATAGTGCGCGGGAATGCTGCTGCCGCGCTCAAGGCTGCACATAATGAGCCGGCTGGTGTTTGGCACGATATCGCGCAGACCTTGGCGCTTCAAATTGGGAGAGATCGTGCCGCAGCAGATACTGCATTACAGGCCTTGATCAGGCAGTACGGCGATACCGCGCCCTACCAGATTGCACAAGCGCAGGCACTGCGGCGTGATCCAGATGCGGTATTCCAGTGGCTGGAGCATGCTTATGTCGTGCGCGATGGCAGTATCGAAATGCTGCTGGTTGACCCGATGATAATGCGTTACCGCAATGATCCGCGCATGGCTGCACTGTGTCTGCGGTTAGGACTGCCTGTACCGGAAACAAGCCAAACAAGAGGAATTTGAGACCCATGTTCGACACCGCTCCGCAATTGGATTGCAATGGCCGCACGCTGAAGCTCGATCGCCCGCAGGTGATGGGGATCGTCAATGTCACGCCGGATTCTTTCGCCAGTGGTGGCGAGCATTTCGATGCCGATGTGGCGGTTGCGCATGGCCTGCAACTGGCGGCGGAGGGCGCGGCCATCCTCGATATCGGTGGTGAATCCACCCGTCCCGGTGCCGGAGAAGTGCCGGTGGAGGAAGAGCTGCGGCGGGTGATTCCGGTGATTGCCGGGTTGGCTGGGAAAGTCTCAATCCCGATCAGTATTGATACCCGCAAACCTGATGTGATGCGTGCGGCGGTGGCGGCTGGTGCCGGCATGATCAACGACATCTATGGTCTGCGTAGCGAAGGTGCATTGGATGCGGCTGCCGAACTGCGCGTGCCGGTGGTG
>DAORUL010000067.1:0-7864 GCA_035433165.1 Thermomonas sp.
ACCCTGCGGCAGCATCACATCGAAACCGCTGCCCGTGATCTGCCCGCCATTGGTGCCGCCCGATGCCAGCACATCGCCACCAAGCAATAGCGCACCAGCCCCAGCATCCAGCAGAATGCTGCCTCCGTTGCCGGCTTTCGCACTGGCACTTATTTCCGCGTAACTGGCAATACCGTTTCCGGCATTGATTTGTATGCTGCCTGCGGTCCCGGTCACGCTATTGGCGTTCAACCAAGACAGGGAATCGAAATTGACGGCGCCAGACGCTTCGATCTGGATTTGCCCGCCACCAGCAGCGCCGCTGGCATCAATGTGGCTGCCATAGCTGGCAGGATACCCATTGACGGTGTCTGCATCGTTGTGAAGGGTGACTGTGTCACCACGAATCACCACCGCACCACCCGCGTAGGCACCACCCGAGACATCAATGCTGCCGGGGATGAAATCGGTGCTGGCGTCGGTCAGAATTCCAGGTGACCCAACCATTACATCGCCATCGGTCGTCAGCTCCACCCGGCCACCTCGAGTGCTAACACCGCGTGCACGCAATGTGCCTCCGGCAATGATGAGGCCACCGGTCGCGCTCGCAGTCATCGCCGTACGCATCTGGATCTGCCCACCATCGGCAGTGATATTCCCGGTATTGGCCACCATCGGAAGCACTGGCCCGGGGCAAGGCAAAGATGGGCATCCAAATGATCCCGGTTTCGCAATTCCTGGGCCAGTGATGGTCAGCATCGTCAGACCGTCGCCTTGAAAATCCAAGGTCACGCTTTCTGCCGAGCCAAATAGCACACTGCCACCGGGAGTGGTGATATCGCCTTGATTGAGTATCTGTCGCCCCAACAGCGCCACGGTTCCCTTAGCTGAAGTGTTGATCTGAGCACCGTAATCAACCATGACAGATTGATCGCCCACATTGGTCATCGGCTCAAACTGATAGTGCCCGCTGTCCACGCCAGTGAGGAAATTGGCATCGCTGATGTCCATGGTGGATGCCACCAGCCCACCGACGTTGACCACCGAACCACTACCGAAGGTAATGCCTGACGGATTGATCAGGAACACATTGCCGTTTGAGGACAACGTGCCATCGATGAACGACTGGGAGATACCGTAGCCGCCACCAACAACGCGATTCAATGTCACGCTGTTGGCACCGAACTGCTGGTCAAAATTGACCGTGAAGCCGTAGGCGATACTGAATGAATCCCAGTTGATGATTGCGCCCTTGGTGGTCTGGGTCACCGTCATGACGATATCGCTGTTGTTGATTGTTGCAGCACCAGAAACGACGTTGCCATTTTCAGGCAGGCTCTGTGCCATGGCGGGTAGTACTGGCATCGCCATTGCAGCCACCAGCGCCGCGGCCAACTTCCGACGCCGCAGACTCTGCAATTGTTCGCGATGTGTCTTGTTCATGCGCATTGCCAGTTCTCCTCAAAATGCTTTTTGGATCGACCAAAACACGCGAGGATTACGATCCCCGCCATCGGTCAGGCCCGGCCCGGTTTCGCGCCAGGCGATACTCAAATTGATCGTGACCTTGTCGGGCTTACTCCAATTGAAGCCCAGGCCATAGCCGCGCAGACTGCGTGAAACATCACCATCGAGTGGCCGTGGCGTATGGAATTGATCGCCATGTGCGGCGTCATAAAATGCGAACAAGGTCGATTCTGGCTTCAGCGCAAAACGCAGCTCTACCGTCCCCAGCCAACCATCGTCGACCAGCACCTCACCTGTGGCATATGCGCGTACCGCCTTGGGCCCGCTCAAGGACAGCTTTTCGTAGGTATCCAGATTCTTGCTGGCGCGCTGCATGCCGCCACCCACAAACAAGCTGAACTTGGGTGCGAGATATTGCAGCCGCGCAAATTGCAATGTGAACTTGCTGAAGCCACCCTCGGTGTCATAACCGAACGGAGGCTTGTCGAAGGCTTGGCTCATGGCATCGCGCAAGTTCAGAGTGCCGTGATAGGCCATTGCGTTCAGACTGGTATAGCCGCCGCCGCCAAGCCGATCGCGATTTTCCAGCGAAATGCCAAGGCCGCCGCCGTTGATGCGTTTGCGGGTTTCATACCCGACGGCCTCAAACCGATCGGTCAGTGACTTGCTATCCAGCACTCCACGCAAAAACAGGTTGGTACTGCGCTGGCGAATGATCGGATAGCTGAAAGAAAGGTCTGCCACATTACCCACGCCGGTGGGCTTGAGCGGCGCAAATGGCCCACCCAATTCGTATTGCACGCGCGCCAAACCGCCACCAATGCGCAAGCCGGAGTAACCCACTGGCGATTCGTAGGAAATGCGCCCGAATGCGGTGTGCATGCCTTGCGCGGCCATGATGCGCAGATCGAGATTATCGCCGCGCTCGAACGGGCTGGCCCAACGCATGCTGCCGGTCAAGCGGTAGCGACCGGAATCGCGGGTGCCGTAATCATCCAGTTCAAGACCAAACTTGAGCCGGTCACGCTCACTCACCACGACCTTCAAATCGGTGGCTCCCGAGGTGGTGCCTGCCGAGATGGCTGACTGCGGTTTGATCCCTGGCAGATCCGACAGCAACAACATGGCGCGCTCGTAATTGCGGCTATTGAGCGGCTTGCCAGGTTCCAGGATGGCCAAGGTTTTGGCAACGCGCTCTTTATGCAGTGGCGTTCCGGGGGCAAGTTCAATATTCACATCGCCCAGCTGGCCTTCCACCACTTGCAGCTTGACGCGCCCGTCCTTGACCTCCTGTACCGGCACGAATACTTGCACCAGCGCCAAGCCGTGCTTGCGATAGACATCGGTGGCTTTGGCCGCAATTCTTTCCAGATCCTGGAAGGTTACATTCTGGCCAATCATGCCTGCCGCTGCTGCTTGCAGTTCGCTTTCGGGAACGCCGGTAGCGCCGGCAAACTCCACCCCTTGCAGGACGAAGCTAGCCTGTGTCTGCGCAGCCATTTGCGGCTCTGCCAGTGCTTGTGCTTGCTGCGGCGTGGAGACAGCGGTTTGTTGCGGTCCCGCCTCGCTTCCTTCTGCAGCCTGCGCCAACGGCATACAAGCCAACAACAGCGCTGCAGTCAGCAGATTCCTGTGCATGTTCTGGGTATCCATGGTGTTCGTCCTGTGCCCCTGCCCGAACCGCTTCACTTGACCACCTGCAAGCGCCAGTTGCCGATCAAATTGAACGGTGCCCAGTAGTAGGGGTGCGTGGTTTCCGGGTTGGCCATCACTGCAAGCTGCGCCTGCTGCATGGCGTCTTGCACCTCCAAGCCTTTGGCAAGGTCGGTATAGAGGGTGGTCATCAATTCTTCGGTGGCAGCATCGGACACCGGCCACAACGACACCAACAAGGTTGATGTCCCGGCTGACAAGAACGAGCGGGTGAAGCCCAGCACTTCGTCGCCATTTTCAACGCGCCCCAATCCAGATTCGCAAGCAGACAGTGCCACCATCGCCACGTTGTTCAATTTCATGCCCAACACATCTTTTGCTTCCAAGTAGTTGGCTTGGCCATTTTCATCGGCCAGCAACACTTTGGAATGCAAGGGATCCAAGGTGTCCGCCATGGCATGGGCAGCGATGTGCACCAACTTGGCGTTCGGTGCATTGGCTTCGAAATTATCTTTGCTGGCCTGCTCGCGGAAGAACAACTTGGCACCCGGAAATTCCTTTGCCAACTCGTGCACTTCTTTTTCTGCACCGGGCAGTGGGTTGGCCACCTCCGGGTTAACCGCCGGATTGCCGAATGCCAGCAATTGCGCGCTGGTGGTAGGGGTGCGCTGCGCCAAGCGCGCCGCCACGCTGATCGAGGGCGCAATCGACATCGGATTGCGTTGGATCAGGTACTTGCCATCCAAGCGCAGGGCTTGGAATGGCAAGTAATGCAGCGGCCCATGCGGCACGATGATGATGCGCTTGCCCGCTGGCACACCCAAGGGTGCCAGCAACAGCTGGCCGATCTTGTCGCTGACCGTTTGCGCGCTGGGGCTCAAACGAATCAGCGCATCCCGATAGGCGTCGACCAAGCGCACCAAATCCTTGCGTGGCAAGGTCACCGGAAACTTCACCTCGCGTACGCCGTCCTTGGACAACACCCATGCCACCAAGCGATCCGGCAAGGTGTGATAGGCCACCACCACTTCGTCAGGCTTGAGCATCGCCTGCAAGGTCTGGGCATCGAGTGCGGTTGCCTCACCACGGTCGAGATCGGCACGCCCCGCCACCGCATCCAGCAGCGCACGCGAACGGCTGCGCTCACTGATATCGAACGCCTGATCGGCCTGCCCCAACTTGCTGTGCAGCGAGATCGCACGCTCGAATACTGCCTGCAAATCAGAGAACAAGCCCATCTTGAACTCATCACTGCGGAACTGCGAGCGCGCCTTGTCGAATACGCCAATCGCCTGATCCAGGGATTGTGCGGCATCGGTATCCTGCCCCAAGGCAGCCTGGCTCTTGGACATGCCATCCAATGCCCATGCACGATAGAAATCTTCATCGCCATCGGCCGGCGCATTGGCCAATTGCTGGTACAACGCCAAGGCTTCGGCCGGTTTCTGCTCGGCTAGCAGCAGACGCCCGCGGGTACGCTGCAGTTGTGCACGCTGCCTTGCATCGGCCGGCTCCTTGATGGCATCCAAGGTACTGCGCGCGCGCGCCAAATCTCCTGACAAGATCAGGGCATTGCTAAGTGAGGCATCGACCAGCGGGCGGAAGCGATCAGAGCTTTCACCCTGTGCCTGTTCGTACAAGGCAATAGCCTCGGCGTAGTTGGCTTGGCGTGTACGCACATCGCCCAGAATCTTGCGCGCCGGCCCATTGACCTGGGTGGGGTCTTGGCCGGGGTACTTCAGCGCCAGATTGGCGAATTGTTCGGCGCGCTCCAGCTGGCCGCCGTAACTGAACGCGATGGCCAGATCGCGATACGCCTTGCCCAGCAAATCTTTATTTCCGGTTTGCAGTGCCACATGCAAAGCCTTGCTGGCGGCCTGGGCACTTTCGCGGAACTCGCCTTTTTCCGCCAACTCCACGGCTTGACTGCAATAGGCGTAACCGTCCAGTTTGACCTTCTCGCGATCATAGAGTGCGGCACCATCGGCCGCCATCGACAACGCGGTATCCGCATCTTCCAGCTTGCCCAATGCAAGTAGCGCAGTCCTGGTGTCGTTTTCAGCAACATCCGAAACTGCTGACGCCGCCGAGACTTGCGGATCCTGCAGTGCAAGTGGCGAGGCAGCAGGGCCTTGCTGCCGCGTACTGATTTCAATATCCCATGCCCCCGCATCCGGCGCACACCCAGCGTGCACGATGGGACTGGCAAGTGCCAAGCTCAACACGGTGAGAATGAGGCTCGAAGCAGAATTCGCTGCGCGTACCATGCGATAAACTCCCAACAGACGATGCAGGCGCAACCTGCGAATGTGATGGAGTCTAAAATTCCGGCATCGGCCTATCCTATTCGCGATAAGGCATAGCACCAATTGCGTATGCTCATCTGTCCGGATAGGGTAAAAATGCCGTTGGCACTGCAGATGCCTGCACCAAGCCACCTCAATCGTGGTCAGTACACGCTCCCCGTACACAACTTTCAGACCCGTTCGTCTGATCTATACGTTGTTACAGGATGAATCCGGCCAACAGGGCTCATTGCAGCCCAACTAGGATGATCTGGTTGGCAACAAAAGGCACGATCCTTTCGATTGTCCTGACTACTGAATCGGGCTGGACAGCAAGTTCGGATGCCGTACCTGGCCGCTGCCATGCACTACAAAACGCTCAATGGTCAGAGACTCCACGCCCATCGGCCCGTAGGCGTGCAGGCGCGTGGTGGAAATGCCGATTTCCGCACCCAAGCCCAGCTGCCCGCCGTCATTGAAGCGCGAGCTGGCATTGACCATCACAGCCGAGCTGCGAATGGCGCGCACGAAGGCATCCGCAGCGGCGGCATCGTCGGTGACGATGACTTCGGTGTGGTCGGAGGTGTATTGCTGGATATGCGCGATGGCCGCATCCAGGCTATCCACGACCCGCACCGCAATGATGAGATCCAGAAACTCGGCGGCGTAATCGGCGTCGCTGGCCGCCACCACACTGGCATCGAAGGCTTGCGTGACTGCATCGCCACGCACTTGCACGCCACGCTGCTTGAGTGCGGCCAATGCAGCCGGCAAGAAAGCATCGGCAATATCGCGATGCACCAACAAGGTTTCCAGCGCATTGCACACCCCCGGGCGCGAGGTCTTGCCATCCAGCAGCAAGGCCAGTGCGTTGTCGCTATTGGCAGCGCGATCCACGTACAAATGGCAGACGCCCTGGTAGTGCTTGATCACTGGCACGCGGGCATGTTCGGCCACGAAGCGGATCAGGCTTTCGCCGCCGCGTGGAATGGCCAGGTCAACCAGGTCGGTGAGCTGCAACAACTCCAGGACATGTTCGCGCGCGGTATCGGTAATCAGCGAGACCGCCGCCGTGGGCAATCCCGCATTGCGCAGCGCCGCATGCAGGCAGGTGGCAATTGCGGCATTGCTGTGCGCGGCTTCCGACCCACCGCGCAACAGCACCGCATTGCCAGCTTTCAGGCATAGCGCTGCGGCTTCGGCCGTCACATTGGGGCGCGCTTCAAAAATCATCGCAATCAGGCCCAGCGGGATGCGCTGGCGTTGTACTTGCACGCCATTGGGGCGGGTGTCACTGCGTGTGATTTGGCCGAATGGATCAGGCTGCGCCGCCACTTCACGCAGGGCGGTCGCCATACCCTGCACGCGCACCGCATCCAACAGCAGCCGGTCCAAGGTTGCGTTGCTGGCACCCCCTTCGCGGGCTGCCTGCATGTCCAACGCATTGGCGCTGAGGATGCTGACGTGCCCTTCCAGCAACTGCGCGGCCATGTCTTCCAGCAAGGCGCGGCGCTGCGCGCCACTACAAGCGGCGATCACACTCTGCGCCTGCCGCGCGGCCACGGCCAGATTGCGCACATATCCACTCATGCGGTTGCGTCCTGTTGCAGCAAAACCAGATCATCGCGATGGATCATCGCCTCGTCATAGCGGAACCCCAGCACACGCTCGATGTCGCGGCTGTGTTGGCCGGTGATGCGCGCACTGTCTTGCGCGTTGTATTGCGCCAACCCGTGGGCCAATGCATCCCCCGCCTCGTTGCACACCAGAACCACATCGCCGCGGCGGAAATCACCCGCCACGCGGCGCACACCACCGGGCAACAATGACGCGCCACGCAGCAGTGCCGCCTGCGCACCGGCATCCACGGTCAATGTGCCGGATACCGGCGCATGCCGCAGCCATTGTTTGCGCGATGACAAACGGTTGCCTTGCGCCGCGAACAAGCTGCCGTGCAATACGCCCTGCGCCAGGGCGGCCACGGTAGCGGCATCGCGGCCACAAAACAGTGCGGTGGCGATACCGGCCATCGCCGCCTTGTCGGCAGCCTCCACTTTGGTGCGCATCCCGCCGGTGCCCAATGCGCCCGCCGCGCCCGCCATCGCCAACACGTCTGGCGTGATGGTGCGAATGTAAGTGAGCGGGACGGCGTCGGGGTGGTGTTGCGGATGCGCGCTGTACAAACCGCCGATATCGGTGGCGATCAACAACACATCGGCATCCACCAGTGAGGCCACCGCCGCCGCAAGGTTATCGTTGTCGCCCAACTTCAATTCATCCACCGCCACCGTGTCGTTTTCATTCACTACCGGCACTGCCCCCAGCCGCAGCAACTCCAGCAACGCGCTGCGGGCATTGAGATAACGGCGGCGGTTGCGCAGGTCATCGTGGGTCAACAACACTTGCGCCACCGGTGCCTCGAAGAAGCGTTGCCACAGTGCAATCAACTGCGCCTGCCCGAGTGCCGCCAAGGCTTGTTT
>DAORUL010000067.1:7964-9525 GCA_035433165.1 Thermomonas sp.
GGCAGCGACAACAATTGTTCGATTTCGGTCCGCGCCGCCGCCACGCTGGCATGGGTGGCGCGCATCAATTCGATCACGTCGGGATTGCGCTTGTTGGGCATGATCGAGCTGCCGGTGGTGTACTGCGCCGGCAACGCCACGAAGGCATATTCGCCACTGGTGAACAGCGACAGATCCCACGCGATGCGACGCAAATCCAAAGTCGCGCTACCCAGTGCTTCCAAGGCCGCCAGCTCGAATTTGCCACGCGAAAGTTGCGCGTAGACCGGTGAGATCTGCATGCGCGCAAAACCCAGCGCCTGCGTGGTGTGTTCGCGATCCAATGTCAAGTTGACGCCGTAGCCGGCCGCCGTGCCCAGCGGGTTGCAGTCAACCAAGGCAAACGTGCTGTGTGCGCGAATGGCGTTATCGATGAACGCCTCTGCCCAGCCCGCCCACCACATGCCAGCGGATGACACCACCGCACGCTGGATATGGGTATAGCCGGGGATCGGCAACATCGCTTCGGCAGATGCGCGGTCCAATGCCACCTTGGCGATATCACGCGACAATTCGGCAACACGCGCCAATTTTTCTTTCAGCCACAGCCGTGTGGCCACCAGAATCTGGTCGTTGCGGCTGCGCCCGGTGTGGATCTTGCGGCCGGCATCGCCCAAGCGTTCGGTGAGCCGCGCTTCGATGGCGGAATGGCAATCTTCGTACTGTGCATCCAGCACGAATGCACCGGTACTGAAGTCCTCGGCGAGCTGCGCCAGTTCACGCTTGAGCGCCGCCAACTCGTCTGCGCTGAGGATGCCGACGTGCTGCAAGCCTTCGGCATGCGCGGTGCTGGCAGTGATGTCGTGCAGGAAGAATTCGCGATCCAGGATCACATCGTCGCCCGCAAGAAAACGCTGGATTTGTGCGTCCACCGCCACACCGGGTTTTTGCCAAAGCAGGGTTGTCATGCGGCGTGCTCCAAAGGGATTCCTGTCATCTCATCCAACCCGCACGCAAGATTGATGTTCTGCATCGCTTGCGTGGCCGCGCCTTTCAACAAATTGTCTTCGGTTGCCACCACCACCAAACGCCGGCCATCGCCACTCAAGGTAAAGCCGCCAATTTCGACATGGTGACGGCCTGCAATCCGGCTGACCCACGGCGCTGCCTCTTGCACATGCACCAAGGGCTCGCCCGCATAGCGATTGCGATAGCGCGCCAGCACTTCATCCAAATCAAACGCGATCGACAGATGCAAATTCGCAGTCAACGTGATGCCGCGAAAATGCGGTGCCACATGCGGCATGAACTCCACCGCATGCCCCAACTGCCGGGATACTTCGCGCTCGTGGACATGCTCGGTGAGTGCATACGGCATCAGGTTGTCGCGCAGCAATTCCACATTGTTCTTGTCGCTGGGCGTGGTGCCGGCACCGGAATAGCCGGACACGCCAAAACACTGCACCGGGCCATCCAGCACAGTGCGCATCGGTGCGATAGCCAACTGCATCGCGGTGGCATAGCAGCCCGGATTGCTGATCCGGCGCTGGCCTGCGTAGTGATGGCGGGTCAACTCCGGCAG
>DAORUL010000068.1:0-9498 GCA_035433165.1 Thermomonas sp.
AAGTTGCGGCGTTCTTGCTGCAGCTCGGCACGCTCCAGGCCGCGCTGCAATCTTGCTGCGGTATCACCCGCCATCGCGGCCAATTCAAACTCGCGTGCGGGCCCACTGGTGCGCAATTCCCCTGCACCCCACAACGGCCCGGTGGGATGGATGTCGAAGGCATCCAAGCGTGCCTGCAACTCCGGCGTAAAGGCTTCCGGCCCGAACACGCTACGGCTGCCATCCAGCATCCACACTTCACCGTCAAGCGCGGCATTCCAGGTGCCCGCCGCAACCCGTGCCGACAACACGCGGTTGAACAATTCAGAACGCGCTGCCGACAGCAACAGGCTGCGCTCTTCGCGCTTGACCCTGCGCCCGGCAAACATCGCCACCGCCTGCTGTACGTTGTCGCCTTTGCGGCCAAAGCGCTGCTCGCCGAAATAGTTGGGCACGCCGTGTGCAGCAATCGCCTGCAAGCGCTGTTCAAGCGCCGCGCGTTCGCCCTCCAACTCACGCAGCACCAGCACGAAGCGGTTGCCCGCCAGTGCGCCACGCGGCAGCTTGCGCAAATGCCAAGCGTGTTCCAGCACGCGCAAATCGTCACTTTGCAATAACCCGATATCGGGCGCGATCTTTTTCGGAATCCACACCGAAAACCGCTGCCGGGTGACAGCATGGCGATCCTTCAGGCCGGCATAGCCAATTGCGGATTCGGCAACGCCGGCCCACTGCGCAATCGTCTTGGCGGCGAACGCGGTGTTCATGCCGCGTTTTTCGATGCTGATGAGCAGATGCTCACCCGCGCCACTGGGTTCGAACCCCGGCAGTTCTTCCACGAAGAAATCCGCATCCGTGCTGCGGATACGCGCACCCAGTACCGCCGCGCCGTGAGCGCAAGGCAGTTCCATCACAGCCGCTCCAACAAACACACCGCCTGCGCGGCGATGCCTTCGCTACGCCCGGTGAAGCCCAAGGTTTCGGTGGTGGTGGCTTTTACGCTCACCGCGTCCACCGCAATCCCAAGATCGCTGGCAATGCACGCGCGCATTGCCAGCGCATGCGGGCCCACTTTGGGCCGCTCGCAAATCACGGTGATATCGCAATTGCCTACCTGCCAGCCGCGTTCGCGAATCAGCGCAGTGCAGTGACGCAGAAAACTGCGGCTGTCTGCATCTTTCCAGCGCGCATCCGTGGGTGGGAAGTGAATCCCGATATCGCCTAGCGCCAACGCGCCAAGCATGGCATCGCACAGCGCGTGCAGCACCACGTCGCCATCGGAATGCGCCAGCACGCCATGCGTATGTGCGATGCGCACACCGCCCAGCATGATGTGATCGCCACTGCCGAAGGCATGGACGTCAAACCCTTGACCGATGCGCATGCTCATGCCGTCCTCGCCAACAGAAATTCCACCAATGCCAAATCCGCCGGGGTGGTGACTTTGAGATTATCTTCGCGGCCTTCCACCAGTACCGGATGCAGGCCCAACCGCTCCACCGCCATCGCCTCGTCCGTCACCATCACCCCTGCGGCCTGCGCCGTCTGCAGTGCGCGTTGCAGCAGGTCACGGCGAAACGCTTGTGGCGTCAGTGCGCGCCACAGACCGGCGCGTGGCACAGTGGCCTCGATGCGGTGATCGGCATCTGAAGCCTTCAAGGTATCGCGCACCGGCGCGGCCAAAATCGCGCCATCTCGCTGCGCGTTGGCAGCGGCAATCAATTTCGACAAATCACCGCCGCGCACATTGGGGCGTGCGGCATCGTGCACCAACAGCAAAGCATCGTGCGCCACGTTGTCTGGCAGTGCATGCAGCGCCGCCAGCACCGAATCGGCACGCTCAACGCCGCCCGCACAGGTCACTACCGGCTTGCCATGCAGGCTTGTCCAACCCGGCCAATGCGGGTCGTCCGCTGCCAACGCCACCACCACGCCATCCATCTGCGGATGCGCAAGCAATGCCTCCAGCGCGTGCCCGATCAACGGTTTGCCCGCCGCATGCAGATATTGCTTGGGCACATCGCCACCGAAGCGGCGGCCGCTACCGGCAGCCGGCACCAACGCCCAGATCATGGCGTGGCGTCATCCGGGTCGGCGACGGGCTCACCCGTGTCTGCGGCATCACCAGGCGCAGGCACCGCGCTTGTTTGCGGCGTTGCAGGTTGCGCAACAGGGAGTTTTTCTGCAGTTGGAACGGGTGCAGGTGCAGGCGCTGGCTCCGCAGCTTGCGGTGGCGCAGACTGCACCGCCGCGTGGTCGATCACGCGGTAAAACGTCTCGCCAGGCTTGACCAGTCCCAGCTCACTACGCGCACGCTCTTCCACCGCTTCGCCGCCACTTTTCAGATCCGCTACTTCCGCTGCAAGCGCATCATTGCGCGCTTGCAGTTTGGCGTTCTCGGTTTGCTGAGCCGTCACCTGGGCCTGCAATGCCACCACTTCGCCCTGCCCACCGTTGCCGAACCACAGCTTGTACTGCAACGCAGTCAGCAACAAGGCAAGCAGCACCAGAACGCCGAGCAGCCGCATCGGATACCCCGTCAGCGCTTGAGCGACACGAAGGCATCGCGCCCGGCGTAGCGTGCCGCACTGCCCAACTGCTGCTGGATGCGCAGCAATTGGTTGTACTTGGCCACGCGATCACTGCGGCACAGCGAGCCGGTCTTGATCTGGGTGGCGGTGGTGGCCACCGCAATATCGGCAATCGTGGTGTCTTCGGTTTCACCCGAACGATGCGACACGATCGACGCATAGTTGGCGGCATCGGCCATCGCGATGGCCTCCAGCGTTTCACTGAGGGTGCCGATCTGGTTGACCTTGATCAGAATGGCATTGGCCACACCCCGGCTGATGCCGTCGCGGAAGATGCGCGGATTGGTGACAAACAGATCATCGCCCACCAATTGCACCTTGCCGGCCAAGCGGTCGGTGAGCAGCTTCCAACCGTCCCAATCGTCTTCGCCTATGCCGTCTTCAATGGTGATGATGGGATACTGCTCGCACCAATGCGCCAGGAAGTCCACGAACTGTTCGGAGCTGAGCCGCTTGCCTTCGCCAGTGAGGTTGTACTTGCCGTTTTCGAAGAACTCGGTGGACGCACAATCCAGCCCCAGCATCACGTCTTCGCCGGCCTTGTAGCCGGCCTTGCCGATCGCTTCAAGGATCACTTCCAACGCTTCTTCATTGCTGCGCAGATCGGGGGCGAAACCGCCCTCGTCACCCACCGCAGTGGACAGGCCGCGCCCCTTCAGCACCGACTTCAGCGCATGGAAAATTTCGGTACCGCTACGCAGCGCTTCGGAGAACGAATCAAAGCCGACCGGCAGCACCATGAACTCCTGCAGGTCAACGTTGTTGTCGGCATGCGCGCCGCCATTGATGATGTTCATCATCGGCACCGGCAACACCGGGGTTGCGCCAGTCAGGCTGGCAAGGTATTGCCACAGCGCCAGCTTTTTCGATGCGGCCACCGCATGCGCCGCCGCCAGCGAAACCCCCAACAAGGCATTGGCACCCAAGCGGCCTTTGTTGTCGGTGCCATCCAAATCAATCAGGCGTTTGTCCAGACCGGCCTGATCGGCCGCATCAAATCCGCGCAGGGTATCGGCAATCGTGCCATTGACGTGGCCCACCGCTTTCAACACACCCTTGCCCAGATAGCGGGTTTTATCGCCATCACGCAGCTCCACCGCCTCCTTGCTGCCGGTGGACGCCCCCGAAGGTACAGCGGCGCGCCCCAGTGAGCCATCGCTCAGTGCGACTTCCGCTTCCAGGGTCGGGTTGCCGCGGCTATCCAGAATTTCGCGGGCGTGGATGTGGGTAATCGTGGTCATCGTGTAGGTGTCACTGCGTTGTCGTAGGGGATTACAGGGAGTGTTCCAGAAAACCGCTGCGTTTGGTAATCGCATCGAGTTCCAGCAAGGTGGTCAGCAAGGCTTCCATCTTGCCCAGCGGCCACGCATTGGGGCCATCGGACAACGCCTTGCTGGGGTCGGGGTGGGTTTCCATGAAGATCCCGGCCACGCCTGCTGCAATCGCGGCGCGCGCCAGCACCGGCACGAATTCGCGCTGACCACCGCTGGTGCTGCCCTGCCCACCCGGCAATTGCACCGAGTGCGTCGCATCAAACACCACCGGGCAGCCGGTCTGGCGCATCACGCTCAGCGAGCGCATGTCGGAGACCAGATTGTTGTAGCCGAAGCTGGCGCCGCGCTCGCACACCATGATCTGCTGGTTGCCGGTGGACTTGGCTTTCTCCACCACCGGGGCCATGTCCCACGGCGACAAAAATTGGCCTTTCTTGATATTCACCGGTTTGCCGGTTTGGCACACCTTGGTGATGAAGTCGGTCTGCCGTACCAGAAACGCCGGGGTTTGCAGCACGTCCACCACCGCGGCCACTTCATCCATCGGCGTATATTCGTGCACGTCGGTCAGCACCGGCACACCGATCTGACGCTTGACTTCCGCCAACACGCGCAGGCCTTCTTCCATGCCGGGGCCGCGGAAGCTTGATATCGATGTGCGATTGGCTTTGTCGAAACTCGACTTGAAGATGAAGTTGATGCCAAGCCGGCCGGTGATTTCCTTCAATTGCCCGGCCACATCCAATTGCAGCTGTTCGCTTTCCACCACGCAGGGACCGGCGATCAGGAACAACGGGTGTTCCAAGCCCACATCAAAGCCGCAAAGTTTCATGGATGCACTCACTTCTGGTTGCTCGCCTTGCGCGCACGCGCGGCTTTGATGAACCCCACAAACAGCGGATGCCCGCTACGCGGAGTGGATAAAAATTCCGGGTGCGCTTGGCAGGCCAGGAACCACGGATGCGCGGCTTGCGGCATTTCGATCATCTCCACCAACAAGTCATCCATCGACTTGGCGGAGATCACCATGCCTGCGGCCTCCAACTGCGCGCGGTAGCCGTTATTGAATTCGTAGCGATGGCGGTGCCGTTCACTCACCACATCCTTGCCGTACAACGCATGCGCCAGTGTCCCCGGCTTCACGCGCTGCTCTTGCAAGCCAAGACGCATGGTGCCGCCCAAGTCAGAGCCCTCATCACGGCGTTCGATATCCCCGCTTTGCGTGCGCCATTCGGTGATCAGGCCGATCACCGGATGCTTGGCCTGCTTGTCGTTTTCGGTACTGTTGGCACCGTCCAGCCCAGCCAGATTGCGGGCCACGTCCACCACCGCTGCCTGCATGCCATAGCAGATGCCAAAGTACGGCAGCCCGGTTTCACGCGCATATTTCGAGGTCAACACCTTGCCTTCGAAACCGCGATCGCCAAACCCGCCGGGCACCAGTACGCCATCCACGCCGGCCAGCACCTGCGCCGCGCCTTCGCGCTCCACGTCTTCGGCTTCCAGCCACTTCAGCGTCACCTTGGTGCGCTGGCGAATGCCGCCGTGCTTGAGCGCTTCGCCCACCGATTTATAGGCGTCTTGGTGATCCACATATTTGCCGACCACGGCAATGGTGACGGCGTCGTCCGGGTGGCTGGCCGCATCGACCACGGCATCCCATTCGGACAGGTCGGCAGCACCCGCCGGCAAGCGCAATTGTTCCACCACGATTTGATCCAGCGCCTGCGCATGGAACCAGCGTGGAATCTTGTGGATGTTGTCCAGATCAATGGCCGAGATCACCGCCTTTTCAGGCACATTGGTAAACAGCGCGATCTTGCGGCGCTCGCCCTCTGGCAGCGGCTGCTCACTGCGGCAAATCAGCACGTCCGGCTGAATGCCGATACTGCGCAATTCCTTCACCGAATGCTGGGTGGGCTTGGTTTTCAGCTCACCGGCGGCGGCGATGTAGGGCACCAGGGTCAGGTGCATGAACATCGCCTTGTCGGCACCGCGCTCGGTACGCAATTGGCGGATGGCTTCCAAAAACGGCAGCGATTCGATATCGCCCACAGTGCCGCCAATTTCGACGATGCCCACATCAAACCCATCGGTGGCGGCATCAATACAGGTCTTGATTTGATCCGTCACATGCGGGATCACCTGCACGGTGCCGCCCAGATAATCACCGCGCCGCTCCTTGCGAATCACCGCCTCGTAAATCTTGCCGGTGGTGATCGAGTTCAGGCCCGACAGCCGCGTATTGACGAAGCGCTCGTAGTGGCCCAGATCAAGGTCGGTTTCCGCGCCGTCGTCGGTGACATACACCTCGCCGTGCTGGAACGGGCTCATGGTGCCCGGATCCACGTTCAAATACGGGTCAAGTTTCATCATGGTGACGCGCAAACCGCGCGCCTCAAGGATGGCGGCAAGCGAGGCAGCGGCAATACCCTTGCCAAGCGAAGACACCACGCCCCCGGTAACGAAGAGCAGGGGCGTATGGGGATTGGGGGTTGTCATGAGAGCAGCGCGGCGCTGGAAACCCGTATTCTAGCGATTTCTGGCGATTTCTGGCGGCAATTTGCCTTTTTGTGGCCGCAGCAACCCCCAAATTCTTCAGGTGGGCGTGTGCGCGACGTACCACGCCGCTGCGCCAATCAAGCCCAATTGGCCGTGTTCCAGCGTGTACACCGGCACCTCACGCAAGGTGTCGGACAGCACCCCCTTGTCGATAAAGCGCTGCATGAAGCCACCCTGCCGCAGGTAGTGCTGCAAATGCCCCGTCAGCCCACCGGCCAAGCACACCGAGCGGGCGCGGAAGGTGATCGCCAGATCGCCGGCAAAACTGCCAAACCAACGGCAGAACAACGCCACGCATTCGGCCGCCAGCACGTCGCTGCCGGCATCGGCGGCATCCACCAGATCGGCCGGCGTGCGCCAGCGCGGCTGCATATCGCGCAGCTCGCACAGGACTTGATACAGATTGATCAGACCGGGCCCGGAAAACACGCGCTCGCTGGCCACATGACCAAAACGCGCCTGCAGCAGGCGCACCACATCCAACTCAAACGGGGTATTGCCCGCCAACTGCGCGTGCCCGGCCTCGCTGGGCTGCACCCCAACGCGCCCGCCTTGATCCACCACCAGCGCCGCGCCAAGGCCCGTTCCCGGCCCCAGCAGCAGTGCCGGCAGTGACAGCCCGCTGTCATCGCCCTTGCCAAGCACCTCCAGCTGCGACAACGGTACCTGCGGCAGCGCCCAGGCCAGTGCTTCGAAATCATTGATCAGGTGCAACTGCGCGATCCCGGCGGTCTGCCGGGTCTCGGCCAACGACACCTGCCATGGCAAGTTGCTATTGAGCAGCACATCGCCTTGCAATACGCCGGCAATGGCCACCACACAGGTATCCGGAAACTCCGTGCCCGCGGCGTCGGCAAGCGCCTGCCGAAAGGTGCGCAGGATCTCCGCCAGCCCGGAAAATTCGGCACAGGCATAGCGCTGATGGAACCCCAGGGTGATGGTCTCGCCATCCACCTGCACCAGCCCGATGCGCGCATAGGTGCCGCCCACATCGGCGGCAAGCAACTGCAGCGTGGTCGCGTGCGTTGCGCCGCGCCCTTCAACATCCCCCACAAAACCCCCTCGAACAGCTAGCCAATTCGCCCTGTGGGCCTATTGTAGGGCTTGTCGGGCGGGAACCGACCGCAATCCATGTGCAAATCGCGCCGCAAGACCGCACACTTGCACGCCCAAGCAAGACCCGCAGGATTTGTGTTCACCAATGAATACCCGCTACAACGCCGCCGATATCGAAGTTCTCTCCGGTCTGGATCCGGTCAAGCGCCGCCCAGGCATGTACACCGACACCGCGCGCCCCAACCATTTGGCGCAGGAAGTGATCGACAACGCGGTGGATGAAGCACTGGCCGGACACGCCAAGGCCATCAGCGTCACCCTGTATGCCGACGGCAGTTGCGAGGTCAGCGATGACGGCCGCGGCATGCCGGTGGATATTCATCCCGAAGAAAAAATCCCCGGTGTTGAGCTCATCCTGACCCGTCTGCATGCCGGCGGCAAATTCAACAACAAAAACTACACCTTCAGCGGCGGCCTGCACGGCGTGGGCGTGAGCGTGGTCAATGCGCTGTCGCACAAGGTGGATGTATTCATCAAGCGCGACGGCAACGAATACCACATGGCATTCGCCAATGGCGACCGCGCCTCGCAATTGACCATTGTCGGCAGTGTTGGCAAAAAGAACACCGGTACCCGCCTGCGCTTTTGGCCCGACGCCAGCTATTTCGATACCGCCAAATTCAACCTGCGCGCACTCAAGCATTTATTGCGCGCCAAGGCCGTGCTGTGCCCGGGTTTGACTGTCGCGCTGTTCGACGAAGCCAGCGGTGAACGCGCGCAGTGGTATTACGAAGATGGCTTGCGTGATTATTTGAAGGGCGAACTCACCGATCGCGACTTGCTGCCGCCGGAATTGTTTGTCGGCAATCTGAAGAAAGACACTGAAGTTGTCGATTGGGCCGTAGCATGGCTGGCCGAAGGTGAATTAGTACAAGAAAGTTACGTCAACCTGATCCCCACCGCCCAGCACGGCACCCATGTCAACGGCCTGCGCAGCGGGTTTACCGATGCCTTGCGCGAGTTTTGCGATTTCCGCAACCTGCTGCCACGCGGCGTAAAGCTGGCACCGGAAGATGTATGGGATCGCGTTGCCTTCGTGCTGTCGCTGAAGATGACTGACCCGCAATTTTCCGGACAAACCAAAGAGCGCCTGTCCTCACGGCAAGCGGCCGGCTTTGTGGAAAGTGCGGCGCACGATGCGTTTTCGCTGTGGCTCAATACCAACACCGAGTTCGGCGAAAAAATCGCGCAATTGGCCATCGACCGCGCCAGCGCAAGACTTAAAACCGAAAAACAAATCGTCCGCAAAAAAGTGACGCAAGGCCCGGCCCTGCCCGGCAAATTGGCGGACTGCATTTCGCAGGATCTCTCGCGCACGGAACTCTTTTTGGTGGAAGGTGATTCGGCAGGCGGCAGCGCACGGCAGGCGCGCGACAAGGATTTCCAAGCCATCTTGCCGCTGCGCGGCAAAATCCTGAACACTTGGGAAGTGGCTTCTGGACAAGTGCTGGGCTCGCAGGAAGTGCATGATCTTGCGGTGGCCATCGGTTGCGACCCCGGCAAGGACGATATCGACGGCCTGCGCTACGGCAAGATCGTGATTCTGGCCGATGCCGACTCCGACGGCCTGCACATCGCCACCTTGCTGACCGCCTTGTTCCTGCGCCACTTCCCGGCACTGGTGCGTGCCGGCCATGTATTCGTGGCAATGCCACCGCTGTTCCGCGTGGACGTGGGCAAGCAGGTGTTTTACGCGCTGGACGAAGAAGAAAAGCGCCTGCTGCTGGAAAAAATCCAGCGCGAAAAACTCAAAGGCCAAGTCAACGTCACGCGCTTCAAAGGCCTGGGTGAAATGAACCCGCTGCAATTGCGCGAATCCACCATGCACATCGACACCCGCCGCCTCGTACAACTCACCGTCGATGACGACAGCGCCACCCGCGCACTCATGGACATGCTGCTGGCAAAAAAACGCGCATCGGATCGCAAGACATGGCTGGAACAGAAGGGTGATTTGGCGACGCTGGAGGTGTGAG
>DAORUL010000069.1:0-2973 GCA_035433165.1 Thermomonas sp.
GGGCGCGGGCAAGGCAGCGAAGCCGGGCGCAACGTGGCCACCATTGCCGGTGGTGTGGTAGGCGCGGTATTGGGTAGCAAGATCGGTGGTGGCAGTGGCACCTATGCCGCCGCCGCCGTAGGCTCGATGCTGGGCGGCATGGCCGGGCGCGGGATTTATGACCAGAATCAGCGCAATCGCCATGTGCGTGGCGGCACGGTGCGGGTATGTGATCCGCAACCGGTGCGCGATGGGTATTCGGGCAGCTACTCGAACGGGACCGCGAATGGATATTCGAACGGCTATGCCGGCGATTACGGCAATGCCACCGCCTATGACGTGACTTACGAATACAACGGCCGCCGCTATACCCGGCGCATGAGTTACAACCCCGGCGATCGCCTGCGCGTGCGGGTGGATGTCTCGCCGCAATAATCCGCGGATCGTTTGGATCGAAGACAAAGAAGGGGCCGCAGTGGCCCCTTCTTCATGGCCTGGATGCTGCAGCCAATCGATTCAGGGTGCCGTGGAGGATGCCTTGGCGGCTTCGATGCGGCTGCCGGTACGGCTGGTATGCCGCGGCACGCCGTTTTCATCGAGCACCGAGCTGATCCGGCTGAACACTTCCGGGCGCGAGAACGGCTTTTTCATGAAGTCATCGGCACCGATGCGCTGCACATAGAACTGCTCGGTGGCCTGCGCATTGCCGCTAATCATGATGATGGGCACGTGCTTGGTAATGGGATCACGACGCAGGGTGCGCAGGACGTTGAAGCCATCGACGCCGGGCAACACGATGTCGAGGAAAATCAGCCCCGGGACTTCGCGACGCGCGACTTCGATCCCGGTTTCACCGTCATAGGCCACCAGCACTTCGTAGTGGTTCTGCTGCAGCATGCGCTTGAGCAGGGCCACGATGGTGGGGGAGTCGTCAATCACCAGGATCCGGGTGCCCGGCTGGGCATTGCGACGATCGCTATCGCGGCGTTCGCGCCCGGTATGTGGTTCAACCACTTCGTTGATGAGGCCATCCGCGTCCGGCGAGGGCTGGCGCACGGCGGGTGCAGGCTGATCTGCCTGTCGTTTGCGTTTGAATAGGTCAAAAATGGCCACGTCCCTGTTCCCCGATTGGACTGCCGTCGCATATTACCGCGAACAGCCACCGGTTCGGCAGTCCAAAGCCTGTATCTGGCACCTGCTCTGCTGCCGCGTACACATCAGCGGCGGTTGTGGGCATCCTCGGCCAGCGCCCGGAAAGCGAATAGCCGCGCGATTTTGCCCCATGCCAGCGCCGCGCAGATCATGCAGCCCAGCAGCATGGCCAGCACAAAGCCGGCAAACCCCGCGCCTTGCAAATGCTGGCGCAGCGCCAACAACAGCACCGCCGCCAACAGACTGCACAAGGTGGGAAGCAGGTAAGCGCTCAACACGGCAAGTGGGCGCTTGCCCAGCAAGGCCATGCCACGCCACCACGCCTTCAGTGCCGAACGCAGGCGTGCATCGGCAGCCAGCCAACCACGGCCAGCTTCGATGCCGGCATGCGCCAGCACGAACAACAGCGCACCGATACCGATGGCGATATTGCGGCCGGTGTCCACGTCACTGGCCAAAATGGCGTGCTCGTGGAGTTTTTCATTCACGCCAAAGCCCATCGCCATGATGGCAATGGCAATCCCCAATGGAATGACCGACCACAACAGCAGGCGCAGCATCGGGCCGTATTCGCTGATCCCGCCACGCGCCAGATCGCCAAACCCCAGTGGGCTGCGGCTGCGGGCCGCAGCAATGGTGGCCCCGGTGAGCAACGGGGAAGCCAGCAACAGCAGTATCCCCGCGCTGCGGACATTGGCACCCAGTACACCGAGCGGGGCGGCGGGTGCCATCAGTGCGTCCAGCAGCATGGTGGGGGCCTGCCCGTTGGCAATGGCAGTGGACTGCAAGGAGTGATCCAGCTGGCTGCCCAGCCAACTCCACAGCGGCAGACCGGCAACCAGCGCACAGACCAGGGTGATCAGGATCCACAGCAGGAGCAAGCGCCATTGCATGGCAGTGGCGAGGGCACGGGGCAGAGCGGTGCGGGCGCGCAGCGGGCGGGTCGTCGTGTTCATGGCGGGGTTCTCAGACGGTAGCCAGCAGGGCGAAGAAGGATTGCAGCAGCGACGTGAAATCGGCAAACCAGCGGCGTGCTGCCTGCGGTTGCGGCTCCAGTGCGTAGCTGTCATTGAGTTTGTTGGCATCCATCCGCAACAAGTTGTCGGGATCCAATTGTGCGGAGACCGCCTTGCTGCGGGTGACCAATTCAAGGCGCTGCCAGCTCTGCTGCGTGGTCACCGGGTAGTCGCGGTGACTGCCGTCAGCAAAATTGACGCGCAATGTCTGCGCGGGCTTGACCGCATCGCGGCGCACCACAATGACTGTGCGATACGGGAACGGGCCGTCGCCGGCGTTTGCCTTCGGATGCTTGGCTTTCCACGCTTTGCGCACGGTTTCGATGGCTTTGTCGATCTGTGCGCTCCCCACCAGCACTTGCTTGCCTTGGTAGGTGAGATAGCCGGGCATCGGCAGCCGCTCCTGGCTGCTCATGCTGCTGATGCGGTCATCGGTTTTGCCGGTGCCGTAGATGTAAGCGTCGAACGCGGCGTTCACGATCAGCGGTTTGCCGGTACCCTCGGCCAGCGCATCACGCAGATCTGCCAGCGACGGGTGACGGAACTTCCAGCGTTCGTAATACAGCTGCATCGCCCGTTCCATCGCCGGAGTGCCGACCTGGGCTTCGATTTGGCGCATGGCGGTCGCGGTGCGCGTGTACACCGTGTTGTAGCTGCCACTGGACAGACGTACCCATGAATTCAGGCCAAGCGGGTCGGCCGGGTCATGCAGGCTTGCACCCAGGCGTTCCATGTCGAATGGCGTGATCTTGGAGCCAATTCCCAGCCGCTTCAACCAATCGGTGGTGAGCACAATGTCCTGCTTGCGCGCGGTCATCATGCGTTG
>DAORUL010000069.1:3073-5100 GCA_035433165.1 Thermomonas sp.
GGGTGGTACAGCACCTTGACTTCGACCGGCCCCAGCGGCCCATTCCACGTTTTGACCAGTGGCTTGGCGTAGCGCTTGTCGGCGGTCCACGCAAAATCATGCACATCGTCTTGCACGTAGTGATGGGTGGTTTTGCCGGCGTGCTCAACCGGCGTGCCCTGCAACTGGCCGGTGGCACCCACGGTGTAATCCTTGGGGACGGTCAGCTGCACGTCGTAGCTGCCGTAATCGGCATAGAACTCACTGTGCAGGTGGAATTCGTGGGCGTTCCAGCGCGGCGCGGCGGCACCGCGTTCGCCCGGCAATTCCAGTACGCCAATTTTCGGGAACCACTGGCCAATCAGGTGGAAGCTGCCGTAGTAGCCGGTGCGTGCCACCACGCGCGGAAGCTGGTCGAAAAAGTCGATGTCCAGCGTGGTGGATGCGCCAGCGGCAACGGGGGTGGGCAAGTCGACGCGCACCACGCTGCGATCAGTGCTGGGGCCAGCGTCGGGCTGCACGAAGCTCCATTTTGCCACCGCGCCGCCTTGTGCCACCTTGTCCAGACGGATGTAGCCGTATTCGCCATCCTTGGTGGATACGTTGCTGCGGAAGCCGCCACTGCTGGCGCGCTGCTCGGTCATGAAGGTGCTGCCGGGGCCATCAAACCCATTCAAGTACATATGCAGGTAAATGCTGCACACCGGCTGCGCGCTGCGGTTGCGCCAGGTCAGCGCTTGTTTGCCGGTCAGGGTGTGTTTGACCGGGTCAAGCTCGGCCGCGATGGCATAGCGGACAACGCGGTCGGACAGGCTGGCTTCCTTGCCCGTGCGTGCGCCACCCCACGCATTGGCAGTGCTGGATTGCAGCACGCTCCCTGCATCACGGCCGGCCAGTGGAATCGCGGCGCAACTACTGGCTGCGATGGGGGGGGGCGATGCGGGTTCTTTTGCCGAGATGGGCAACGTTGCTAGCGCAAGCAAGGCGGGCAGGGCGATGGTCAGGCGGGAACTGTGCATGGAGGGGCGTCAATGGCGGCACAAGGTTTCTACACTGTGCGAAGCCAGCCGACATGGCAACATGCCGATGGTCACGGATAAGCGGAGTGGATACATGGAAGACCAAGCGGCCAGTGTGGATGTCGCACTGGTACATGGCCTGCAATTGTTGGACACCGCACCGGAACTGGCTGCGCAACAAGCGCGCGAAATTCTGGCCAGTGTGCCGGGTCACCCCGCCGGCACACTGCTGTTGGGTCTGGCGGCGTCCGCGCAGAGGCAGTTTGCACGCGCTGTCGAAATTTTGCGGCCGTTGGTGCAGACGCAAGCGGGCTCGGCGGTGGCGTGGCTGGCGCTTGCCGATGCGCATTTCGGGTTGGGGGATGATGACGCCGCCGATGCGGCGTACATGCAGCATGTACGCCTGAGTGTGCACACGGCAGAACTGATGCAGGCGGCCGATGCGTTGGCGCAAGGCGATCTGCCCGAGGCCGAAACCCGCCTGCGTGCGCGATTGCAGAGGCAGCCCACCGACGTGGCCGCACAGCGCATGCTGGCCGAGTTGGCGGCGCGACTGGGCCGCAATGACGAGGCGATCGCGCTGCTGGAACAGGTGTTGCAGCGTGCGCCCAGTTTCGATGCGGCGCGCCAGAACTTGGCAACCGTGCTCAATCGCGGCAATCGGCATGCGCAAGCCTTGGTTGAAATCGACTACTTGCTGACGCGTGATCCGTCCAGCCAGAGCTTGCAGAACATGCGTGCGGTGGTGCTGGGTAAATTGGGTGACTTCGATGCCGCCATCACCACCTACGAGGGCGTATTGGCGAAACTGCCGCAACAATGGCAGGTGTGGCTGGGTTACGGGCATGCGTTGAAAACTGCCAACCGCAGCAGCGATGCAATCACCGCGTATCGCCGTGCGCTGGCGCTCAATCCAGGTTTTGGCGGCGCGTGGTGGAGTTTGGCCAATCTGAAAACCATGCGTTTTGATGCCGCTGATATCGCCGCGATGCAAGTGCAACTGCAGCGCCAGGATTTGGATGACGATGC
>DAORUL010000069.1:5200-9467 GCA_035433165.1 Thermomonas sp.
CAAGTGTTGGGCAATGAACAGCTGGAACAGCAAAACGTCCAGAGCTTCAACGATTACGCGAAACTCATCCCCAGCTTGAGTTACGGCACAGCCGGTGGTGGCGTGTTCTCCGGGCCGGGTTTCGTGCAGGTGTACATGCGCGGTGTGGCCAGCGGTGGCGATGGCAACCACTCCGGCTCACAACCCAGCGTGGGCATGTATCTGGATGAGCAGCCGATCACCACCATCCAGGGCGCGCTCGATATCCACATGTACGACATCGACCGCGTCGAAGCGCTGGCCGGCCCGCAAGGCACCTTGTACGGGGCCAGCTCGCAGGCTGGTACCGTCCGCATCATCACCAAAAAACCGGATCCATCCGGTTATGCGGCCGGTTTTGCAGTGGAAGCCAATGCCATCGACGGTGGCGGCATCGGGCATGTGCTGGAAGGCTTCGTCAATTTGCCGATCAACAGCGGCAGCGCGGTGCGTTTGGTGGGCTGGCAGAAGCACGATGCCGGCTACGTGGACAATCTGCATGGCACGCGCAAATATCCCACCTCCGGGATCGTGGCCGATAACGCCAACCTGGCCGAGAACAACTACAACACCGCAGACACCGCCGGTTTCCGTGGTGCTGCGCGTTTTGATATCAATGATCGTTGGACGATTACGCCGCAGATCATCGCGCAGAAACAGAAGGCCTACGGCAGCGCCGGCATCGACCCGATGGTGGGCAGTGCTGCCGCAGGCTATGACGCATCCACCGCGGGAATGGCGGTCAAGCATTTCCACCCGGAATCGTCCGATGACCGTTGGTGGCAGGCGGCGCTGACGGTGGAGGGCAAGATCGGCAATTTCGATCTGACCTATGTGTTCTCGCACCTCAAGCGCGACGTGGATTCCGAATCGGACTACAGCGATTACGGATATTGGTACGACGCACTGGCCGGCTACGGCGCGTATTTCTACGACAACAGCGGCGCACTGGTGAATCCGTCCCAGTACATCCAGGCCACCGATGGCTACACCCGCACCAGTCATGAGTTGCGCATTGCCTCGCCGCAGGACAACCGTTTCCGGGTAGTGGCCGGGCTGTTTTGGCAGCAGCAGCAACACCAAATCCATCAGCGTTACCGGATCGACAATCTGGCCGATTCGTTGTCGGTCAGCGGCTGGCCCGACACCATTTGGCTGACCCAGCAGGAGCGCCGCGACCGCGACCAGGCGATTTTCGGCCAGCTCAGTTTTGACGTGACCGACAAGCTGGAACTGAATGCCGGCGGGCGTTGGTTTACCACCCGCAATAGCCTCAAGGGTTACTTCGGGTTTGCCAATGGCTATTCGTCCGGCAGCAGTCTGGATCCGGTCAATCGCTATGGCGAAGCCGGTTGTTATGCGCAGTACGGTGCCAAGTCGAATTGGGTGCCGTTTGAGGGTGCGCCGTGCGTGGTGGTGGATAAGGGCGTGAAAGAAAACGATGCCATCTATCGCCTCAATGCGACCTACAAGATCGACGACAAGAAGCTGGTGTATGCCACGTGGTCGCAGGGCTACCGCCCTGGTGGCATCAATCGGCGCGGGACCTTGCCGCCGTATGTGTCGGATTTCCTGACCAACTACGAGCTGGGTTGGAAGACGTCGTGGGCCAACGATACCTTGATCTTCAATGGTGCGCTGTTCCGCGAAAACTGGAAAGATTTCCAATTCTCTTATCTGGGCCAAAACGGTCTGACCGAAATCCGCAATGCCAACCAGGCCAAGATCGACGGCTTGGAGCTGGATTTGACTTGGGCGGCCACCTACAACCTGCAAATCTCCGGTGGTTTCGCTTGGTATGACGCCAAGCTCACCGCCAACTTCTGCGGCTGGATCAAGCCCGATGGCAAGCCCGAAACCGTATGCCCGGCCGGCTCTCTGGATCCCAATGGCAATGTGATCAGCGGACCACAGGCACCATCAGGCAGCCAGCTGCCGGTGACGCCGCGCTTCAAGGGCAGCCTGAATGCTCGTTACACCTTCGACTTGGGATCTGGCGAGGCGTATTGGCAGGCGTCGTTGTCGCATGCCGGCAGGCGACGCGTCGATATGCGGCAGGCTGAAACCGCGCTGTTGGGCTATCTGGACGGTTACAGCTTGCTGGATCTCTCCGCCGGTTGGCGCAAGGACAGTTGGGCGATCGATGTGTTCTTGAAGAACGCCACCAACGAACGCGCGCAGATGAGCCGTTTTGCCCAATGCGCCGCGCTGACCTGTGGCAACGAACCCTATACCGTGATTGCCCAGCCACGCACGCTGGGGGTGCGGTTCAGCAAGGAGTTCTGAGTCCGGTTGACCGGTCGTTGCAACACGAAGGCCGCCGAAAGGCGGCCTTCGTGTTGCAGGCAGTGGCGAATTATTTTTTAGGCGTCTTGCCCATCGTTTCCCGCACCGGCAAGCTTACATTGCACAGGTCGATATGGCCTGGCGGGCTGGTGTAGAAATCATCTTTACGGTTGCGTCGCGCTTCGGTGGCGTCGATAAACGCTTGGCTGTCGGTGCGCAGTAATTGCAGCGGGGTGCGTTGCTCTGCGGGGACTTCGCTGGCCAGCTTGATCGAGACAATCGGCGTGCGCAGTTTCGGGTCGGTATAGAAGCCCATCGGTGCCGGCCCTCGCGGGGTCACGCTGAGCAGCTCCATGCCTTTCACCACCCGGCCCACCATCGTGAGCTGATGATCCAAGGCGCGCGGCGATTGCCCGGTGACGACATACAGCTCAGCACCAATGCTGCTATCGGGGGCGTTGTTGCGGCCCGCGCCCAGCGCGCCATAGCAATGCGTCATCCACACCTTGCCAGTCTTGGGGTTGCGGCCCACCGGGAAGCCATCCACAAAGCCCACCTGCGGTGCCCAGCCATCCACATCGGGCAGGCGGTCGAAGTGCACGCCTTTGTCGCTGCGGGTGAACTCGGCGGGCAGATGGGTCTTGGTGCCGGCAGGATACGGTTTGGCTTTGCCGGCTTCCTCGCCATCGGGGTCACCAAACTGCACCACGAAATTGTCCTGCGAGCGGTAGATGTTCAGGCCATCCCAGAACCCGCCTTTGGCCATGGTCTTGATATTGGCCACGTGCTCCGGGGCAAACCCCGGCGCCAGTTCTATGATCACGCGGCCGCTGGCCAGCTCCATGTACAAGGTATTGGCCGGATCGAGGTCGCGCCACGCACTGGCCGGCGCGGCGTCGATGATGGCTTGCGCGGATTTTTGCTTGGCCGGCGTTGCGGCGTCGGCGGCAAGTGCGGGCAGGGCAATGCTGGCCGCGATGGCTAGCGTGAGCAGGTGGATACGCATGGACACCTCCGATGGATGTGCCAAGCGTAGCCGTTGCCCGTCAGTTCGGCGAGCCCCGCCGTTTCTTCGTGGTTGATACCGCGGCGCCTGTGTGCGCGGCAATGAACTGGCGCACCTGCGGGTACACCTCGGTGCGCCAGCGACGGCCACTGAAAATGCCGTAGTGGCCAGCGCCTTGCGCGGTCAGGTGTTTGCGATGTGCCGCCGGAATGCCGGTGCACAGGTCATGCGCGGCGCGGGTTTGGCCTTGTCCGGAAATATCGTCCAGCTCGCCTTCGATGGTGAGCAGGGCGCAGTCCTTGATCTTCGAGGGGTCCACCCGCTCACCGGCCACGTCCCACAGCCCGCGTGGCAGCAAGTGCTCCTGGAAGACGGTGCGAATGGTGTCGAGGTAGTACTCGGCCGGCATGTCCAACACCGCGTTGTATTCGTCATAAAACTTGCGGTGTGATTGCGCCGAACTGAGATCGCCCTTGACCAGGTCCTGATAGAAATCCCAATGCGAGGTGCCGTGGCGCTCGGGGTTCATCGCCACAAACCCCATGTGTTGCAAAAAGCCCGGATACACGCGACGGCCTGCGCCGGGGTAATTGGCGGGCACCGTATGGATGACGTTGTTTTCGAACCACCACAGCGGCTGGCGGGTCGCCAGATTGTTGACCGAGGTGGGGGATTGGCGGGTGTCGATGGGCCCGCCCATCATCGTCATCGAACGCGGCACCGCTTCGCCACGTGCGGCCAGCAGCGAGATCGCCGCCAAGACCGGCACAGTGGGCTGGCACACGCTGATCACGTGCAGATTGTCGGTGCCGATATGGCGAATGAATTCCTGGATGTAGGCCACGTAATCATCCAGCGTGAACGCGCCACGCTCGGCCGGCACCATGCGTGCGTCGGTCCAGTCGGTGATGTACACCTTGTGGTCGGCAAGCAGGGTGCGCACGGTGTCGCGCAGCA
>DAORUL010000070.1:0-7886 GCA_035433165.1 Thermomonas sp.
TGGACAAGACCGCACACATCCTCACCCCGGCCTCGTCCTCGCGCCGCATCGTCAACATGACCGCGATTGCTTCGGTGGAGGCGCATATCCGTGCGGAGTTGCGGGCGCGATGAGCGTGGCATTTCGATGATGTGACAGGCGTCAGCCGTTAACCGCATTCGCACGGAGTGCATGCAATGAAGTTCGCCATCTTGTCGCGCAATGGCAAGTTGTATTCCACCCGACGATTGGTGGAGGCCGCGCGCGAGCGCGGCCACAGCGTGCGCGTGCTGGATCCGCTGCGCTGTTACATGCGCATCAGCAGCGAAGGGTTCGACATGCGCTACAAGGGCAAGCCCATTTCCGACTACGGTGCGGTAGTGCCGCGCATCGGTGCGTCGATCACCCGTTACGGCTGCGCAGTGCTGCGCCAGTTCGAATTGATGGGCAGCTATTCGCCCAACAGCGCCTCGGCGATTGCGCGTGCGCGCGACAAACTGCGTTGCCATCAGGTGCTGGCAGCGCATGGTATTGGGTTGCCGGTCACCGTGTTTGGCGATAACCCGGACGACACCGGCGACCTGTTGGCCATGCTCGGCCCGCCGCCGCATGTGATCAAGCTCAACGAGGGCACCCAGGGCGCCGGCGTGATGTTGACCGAGAAACCGTCGGCCTCGCGCGCCACCATCGAAACCCTGCGCGGGCTGTACGCCAATTTTCTGGTGCAGGAATTTATTGCCGAAGCCAAGGGCGCGGATCTGCGCTGTTTCGTGGTGGGCGACACGGTGGTGGCGGCGATGCGGCGGTTGGCCCCGCAGGGGGATTTCCGTTCCAATCTGCATCGTGGCGGCACTGCCAGGCCGGTGCGCCCCACCCGTGCCGAAGTGGCCACCGCCGTGCATGCGGCGCAAATCCTGGGCTTGGGTGTGGCTGGCGTGGATTTGATTCGCAGCAAGCGCGGGCCACTGGTGCTGGAGGTGAATTCCTCACCGGGACTGGAAGGAATAGAAGCCGCCACCGGGATTGACGTGGCGGGTGCGGTGATCGAACAAATCGCCGCTGCCGCGCTGAAACAACACACTTCAAACACCAATTTGACGGATTCTTAATCGCATCTGCGGCAACATCACCTCACCGCTGATCTTCCCCCCAGCGGTCATGCAGGGCATAAGTGACGTTTCGGCCCGGACGCTCCCACGTCCGGGCCTTTATTTGTCTGCAGTTCTGAATGCCCGCACCCGGCACCGCGAGCTGTGCCAGAATCGGGGAACCGACGCTCATGGCACCGGTCTATCCTGCCAAGCCGCTCTCTTGGAACTTACGCATGCGCATCCTCGTCATTGAAGACAATTCCGATATCGCCGCCAACTTGGGCGACTATTTGGAGGACTGCGGGCATACCGTGGATTTCGCCGCCGATGGCATCACCGGCTTGCATCTGGCGGTAGTACACGACTTCGATGCCATCGTGCTGGATTTGAACCTGCCGGGCATGGATGGTTTGGAGGTCTGCCGCAAACTGCGCAATGAAGCACGCAAACAAACCCCGGTATTGATGCTGACCGCGCGTGACTCGCTGGACAACAAATTGGCCGGCTTCGATTCCGGTGCCGACGACTATTTGATCAAACCGTTTGCGCTGCAGGAAGTGAACGTACGCTTGAATGCATTGGTGCGGCGTGGGCGCGGCTTGCCGGCACGGGTGCTGAATGTGGGTGAGCTGGAATTCAATCTGGAAACCCTGGAAGTGCACCGCGCAGGCAAGGCCATCCAGCTCAACCCCACCGCGCTGAAGATTCTGCAAGCCTTGATGGAAGCCTCGCCGGCGGTGGTGACCCGGCAAGATCTGGAAGCCCGCGTGTGGGGCGAAGAATTGCCGGATTCGGACTCGCTGCGTGTGCATATCCACGGCCTGCGCGCCTTGGTGGACAAACCCTTTGCCAGCGCCATGATCCAGACCCGGCACGGCATCGGCTATCGCATTGCCGCAGCGGAAGTCGATGGCTGAGTCGCCCGCGTCGCGTGTTGCCACGCCGGGCCGGCGTCGGCTGCGTACGCGCATCATCGTCACCTTTACCCTGTTGGGCTTCTGCTTAACGGCGCTTTTCGCTTACGCCAGCATCGCCCTGCGCACACGAGTGGAGAACCAGCTGCTGGCTGAGGCACTTAATCGCAACATCGACGGTTACGCTACCGCGTTCCAGCGTAATCCAGGTAATGCAACGTTTGCGTTCGAAGGCGTGCAAGGGCGTGTGTACGCCAATGAAAAGCTCGGTAACGCGCCGGAGGACTGGCGCGACCTGAAGGACGGCATCTATGAATTGCACGGGGTCGAGGATGGTCAGCGCTTCGCCTACAAGCTCGCCGTACGGAAAACTCCGACACATGCCTTCTACTTAGCATATGACCTTACGCAAACGCTGCATGGGCAAGAACAGCAGAACCATTGGCTGGTTGGCGCGGTCGTGGGCTTTACCGTACTGGCGCTACTGCTTGGCTGGTGGTCGGCATCGCGGGTGATGGCTCCGGTGTCCGATTTGGCGCAACGCTTGCGCCGTTCCGGAAACAGTGCCGAGCCGGAAGCGCTGGCGGCCAGCTTTCCGGATGACGAAGTGGGCGAGTTGGCCAAGGCGCTGGATGATTACGCCGAGCGCTTGACCGAAGTGGTGCAGCGTGATCGCGAGTTCAATGCCGATGTCAGTCATGAGTTGCGCACGCCATTGGCGGTGATCCGGGGGGCCGTGGAATTGTTGTTGGCGCGCACCGAGCTGGATGAGCGTACGCGCACCCGGTTGGCCCGTATCCAGCGCGCCGAACAGCAATGCACCGACTTGATCAGCGCCTTGTTGCTGCTTTCACGCAATGAACGTGCGGTAGGCCAATGCAATGTCGCGAAAGTGGCGCAGCAGCAATTGGATAGCCACCGCGCGCAATTGGCCGGCAAGCCGGTGGAGTTGCGGTTGGAGGGCGACACCGGTCTGCAACTGGATGTGCCGGATTCGGCGCTGGCGGTGGCGCTGGGCAACTTGATCGGCAACGCGGTGAAGTACACGCCCAGTGGCGAAGTGGTGGTGCGGGTGTTGCAGGATTCGGTGGAGGTGATTGATACCGGCCCCGGCCTGAGCGCGGAAGATGCCGCCAAATTGTTTACCCGTGGCTATCGCGGCACCCATGCCGGGCATTCGCAGGGCGGTGGGATTGGCCTGTCGATCGTGCGTCGCCTGTGCGCGCTGTATGGCTGGGATGTGCGCGTGCGGCCAGGCGCGGACAAAGGCGTAGTGGCCACCCTGACCTTTGGTCAGGGGCAGGGGTGGGCTTAGGCCTCATAATAGGCGGGTATCTTTCAAGGATTTCCGCATGAACGCCCCCGCATCACTGGCCTACCAAATCACCCTGTCCGACCACGCCCGCAGCGCCGAGCAGCGCGAAGCCATTTTGGCCAGCGAGCTGGGTTTTGGTAAGCACTTTACCGACCACATGGTGGCGATCCAGTGGGATAAAGCCCAAGGCTGGCACGACGCCAAGGTGTGCGCCTATGGCCCGCTGTCGCTGGATCCGGCGGCGTCGGTGCTGCATTACGGGCAGGAAATTTTCGAAGGCATCAAAGCCTATCGGCATGCCGATGGTTCGATCTGGAGCTTCCGCCCCGAGGCCAATGGTGCGCGCTTGCAGCGTTCTGCCGCGCGTTTGGCGTTGCCGCAATTGCCAATCGCCGAGTTCACCGAATCACTGCGCCAGTTGGTGGCCATCGACCATGCATGGGTGCCCTCGGCACCGGAAAGCAGCCTGTATTTCCGCCCCTTCATGATCGCCACCGAGGCCTTCCTCGGCGTGCGTGCCGCGCAAGCCGCCGGCTATTACGTGATTGCCAGCCCGGCCGGTGCGTATTTCGCCAAGGGTGTGGCCCCCGTGTCGATCTGGTTGTCGGAAGAATTTGCGCGGGCGGCCAAGGGCGGCACCGGCGCCGCCAAGTGTGGCGGCAACTACGCGGCTTCATTACTGCCGCAACAAGAAGCCTATGCGCAGGGCTGCTCGCAGGTGTTGTTCCTGGATCCGGTCGAGGGCAAGTATCTGGAAGAACTCGGCGGCATGAACGTGTTCCTGGTGTACAAGGACGGCCGCATCGTCACCCCGGAACTGTCCGGCAGCATTTTGGAAGGCATCACCCGTTCCAGCATCCTGCAATTGGCACGCGACCGTGGGCTCAAGGTCGAGGAACGCAAGGTGACCATCGACGAATGGAAGACCGGCGTGGCCTCGGGCGAAATCACCGAAGTGTTCGCCTGTGGCACCGCAGCGGTGGTGACCCCGATTGGCGAGCTCAAGGGCAAGGATTTTGCGGTGGGTGATATCAACGCACCGGCCGGTGACGTAACGATGTCGATTCGTCAAGAACTCACCGACATTCAATACGGCCGTCTGCCCGACCGCCACGGTTGGTTGGTCAAGCTGCGCTGATGCGAATGTTGGGTGGTGCCGCAACCACGGCACCACTCACGGCTGCAGCCACCAGCAATCCATGCGCCGATGCATGCCAAAGCGGGTGTTGATCGGGGTATAGCCGTTCTTCTGCACCTGGCTCAGTTGCAGGCCCAGGATGCGCGAGGGGCGGGGTGCCGGCGTCAGCAGCTGACCGCTGGTTTCATCAAACCGCTGCGGTGTGTCTGCATCGGCATCGACCGAGCGCGAGCGCATCACTTGCACGTCCACCAAACCGCGATCGGCAATCGCTTGCAGGCGATCCATCACCGCATTGGCGGTGTTGCTGCCCATCCCAGTCCAGTCATACAGCGCGGCGATGCGGTTGGCGTCGCCAGACTGCACCGCCGCAGCCAGACCATCGGCCAATTCTTGCGGACTGCGGGCACACAGCATCCGGGGTTGATAGGCACCACCGGCAGGCTGTACGGGGGGCAAACGTTCACGCGCGCCAATGGCTTCACATTGACGATCGGTGTAGATCAGGCTGCCATCGGGCAGAGTGCAACGTCTGACCTGCGCCTGCGCCGGCGGCATCCAGCCAATAGCCGGCAGCAAACACATGACGAGTAGGAAAGACCGCATCGACGCAGGGTACGCGGTGACTTGCCTGGGGGGAAGCCCGCGCCGCCGGCATCATCCCAGTCGCTGCAAAATCGCTTGCGTGGGTTTGGCCAAATTCAACGTGTAGAAATGCAGGCCGGGCGCACCACCCGCAATCAGCCGCTCACACAATTGCGCCACCACATCCGCGGCAAATTCGCGGATCGCTTCGGCATCGTCACCCAGTGCACGCATGCGTTGCACAATCCAGCGTGGAATTTCCGCGCCGCAAGCTTCAGAGAAACGCTGCAGTTGGCTGAAGTTGGCAATCGGCATGATCCCCGGGATGATCGGAATATCCATCCCCAAGGTGCGCACGTCGTCCACAAACCGGAAGTAGGCATCGGTGTTGTAGAAATACTGGGTAATCGCACTGTTGGCACCGGCGTCCACTTTCAGCTTGAAATGGCGCAGATCCGCCTGCGCATGTTCGGCTTGTGGATGCGTTTCCGGGTAGGCACCCACTTCGATGTGGAAATAGTCACCGTGTTCTTGCCGGATCAATGCCACCAATTCATTGGCGTAACGCAAATCGCCACTGCGCGCCATGCCCGACGGCAAATCGCCACGCAGGGCCACGATGCGGTGGCAGCCCAGGGCCCGATAGAGCTTGAGCAAATGCCGGATTTCCTCGCGACTGCCGCCCACGCAGGTCAGATGCGGCACGCCCGTCACGCCGTGGCTCCCGCGCAAATGCTGCACGGTTTCCGGTGTGTGGCTCAAGGTTGAGCCACCGGCACCAAATGTGACGGACATGAATTCCGGCGCATACGCCTTGAGCTTGCGCACGCTGCGATCCAGTTGTCCGCGTTGGTCGTCGGTCTTCGGGGGATAGAACTCGAAGCTGATGGGCAGCATTGCGATGGCCACGTGCAAGGTTGCGGCAATTATATATCGCTTGTTCGCGATAAAGCGATATATAAGCAGCACGCGGGAAGTGCGCGCACCAGGCCGGCCAATCTGAAGACGGCAACCCTGTAAAATGGGCTGCTTTCCGCAAGACCCCCCTGCATGCAACCCCTCCCACAGGCGCCCGCACCGGTGCCAACCTTCGTGCGCCTGTTGGCCGAGGTGTTGGACGCCCAAGCCCATCAGCCACCGCGTGCGTTCTATCAGGCGCTGGAGCAGTGGCTGGATTGGACGCGCGCGGTGCGTTTGTCGCGGGCGCTGGATGCCGAGGTGGCAGCGGGGGCAGGTGTTGCGGCTTGGCGGGGTGAGGAATTGCGGGCGGCAAGCGAGCGTGCACGGCTGCGATTGCAGGCCCATGTTGCGGCAGACGAGGCTTGGACAGGATTGGCAGGTAGTGCGGTGCCTGATGCTGGGGCCGCTTTTGCGCCGCTGCGGCAGCACTACCTTGGGTTTCAGCGCGCATTACAGGCCAGTACCGGGCAGTTGCGCGGACAACTGCGCGAGCTGCTCGCACAAGGCTCGGCCGCCAATGTGCGCTTGGCGGAGTTGGATGCGGTGATGGAAGCGGTCCTCAGTCCTCGTGAGGTCGCGCTGTTTGGCGCAGTGCCCGAACTGCTGGCGGCACGTTTTGCACAGTTGTTTTCTCAAGAGGATCCGTTTGATGCCGCACGGGTGGCGCAACGGGCTTGGTGGGGGTTTCAACGTGAATTTCGTGGCGTGATGCTGGCCGAGTTGGAAGTACGGTTTTTGCCAATTGATGGGCTGCTTGCAGCGTTGCAATCACTTTGATGGATGGATCAATGCGTAAACATTTTCCCTTGCTGTTGTTTGTACTGGGCTTGCTGGTGGTGGCCTGGGTGGCCGCAGTGCATGCCAGCAATAATCCGATGGTGCTGGGGGTGTGCCTGCTGATTGCCGTGGTGTACCTGCTTGGCGGCGCCGAGTTGCAGCGTTATCGCAAGGCCACAGTGAGCTTGCAGACGGCACTGGATGCCTTGCAGGACACCCCGGCAGACCTTGCGCATTGGCTGCACACATTGGATGCCTCGCTGCGCGCTGCGGTGCGTCTGCGGGTGGCCGGCGAGCGCGTGGCGTTGCCGGCCCCCACCTTGCCGGCGTATCTGTCCGGGGTGTTGGTACTGCTGGGCATGTTGGGCACGCTGTTGGGGATGATGGTCACCTTGCGCGGCACCGGCATTGCGTTGGAAAGCGCCAGCGATTTGCAGGCGATCCGCGATTCGCTGGCCGCGCCGGTGAAGGGTTTGGGCTACGCCTTCGGCACCTCGATCGCAGGGATTGCCAGCTCCGCAGTCTTGGGCGTGCTGACGACGCTGTGCCGCCGCCAGCGTTTGTTCGCTGCACGCGCTTTGGATACCGCCATCGCCGGCCCGTTGCAGGTGTTCACCCGCGATCATCGGCAGGAAGGCACTTGGCAGTTGCTGCACAATCAAAGTGCATTGCTGCCCACCTTGGTGGAGCGTTTGCAGACATTGGCCGATGCGATTGAACGCCGCGACGCAGCTGCGCATGCGCAACAGGCCGAACGCCAGCAGGCGTTCCTGGATCGCAACGAAGCCGCCTATCTGCAATTGGCCGAACGTGTGCAGCAGTCATTGCAAGATGGCGTGGCGAAGGGAGCCGATGCGGCCCGCCGCGCCTTGCAACCGGTCGTGCAGGCCACCATGGCCGAAATCGCCAGCAGTGCACACAGCGTGCACGAACGTGTGGCGCAGACGATGCAAACCCAAGTGCAAGCCGGTCACGACAGTTTGCAGGCGGCTACCGGCCAGATTGCCGTGCATTGGCAGCAGGCCATGCAGGCGCAGTCTGCGGCCCAGGCAACGGCGTGGGATGCCGCAATGGTGCGGCAGCAAGCCGCGCAAGCGGCGTTGGTGGAGGCACAACAGCAGGTGCTG
>DAORUL010000070.1:7986-9455 GCA_035433165.1 Thermomonas sp.
GCCTTCGGTGATTTGATGGCGGTGTTGCTGGGCGTGTTCGTGCTGATTCTGGTCGGCGTGATTGGCGTGCAATTGCATTTGGAGACCCGCCTGCGCGATGAAATCCAGCAGCGCACCTTGGCCGACCAACGCCGCCGCGCGCTGGAGCAGGCATTGGCCGCACCGCTGGCGGAAGGCCGCATCACGCTGGTGGATGGGCGCATCGGCATTCGTGGCAGCGTGCTGTTTGCACACAACTCCGATGCCCTGCAGCCGCAAGGGCAGGCCGTTCTGACCAGCTTGGCCGGGCCGTTGACCGACTACCTGCATGCGCGCAGTGAAATCCTGATGGTCAGCGGCTTCACCGATGACCAGCCGGTGCACGCCGACAATCGGCACTTTGCCGATAACTGGGAACTGTCCGCGCAACGGTCACTCACCGTCACGCGCGCGCTGATTGCCGCAGGTGTGCCGGCGCAATCGATTTTCTCCGCAGCCTTTGGCGCGCAACAGCCGGTGGCATCGAATGCCGATGAAACGGGGCGAACCCGCAATCGTCGGGTGGAAATCGCACCGATGCCGCGCCCGCAGGCCACGCATGACTGAGTGTGCGCAATCCGCCCTGTTGCGGCTGCGCGCGCAGGCGTTGGCGCAACGCATGCAAGGGCAAGATGCCGCAGTGCGCGGGTTGTTGGAATCACGGCTGCATGCGCTGCTTGCAGCCTGCACTCAGCTTCCCGAAGCCAGGCCTGCAGCAGAGCAGAGCGGGGCGGTAATGCGTCCATTGGCGATATTGCTGCAGCAGTGGCCGGGTGCCGGTGCGCGCAGTGACACATGGCCTGCTGAACGCGTGGACACGGACGCTGCGCCAGTGATTCCGCTGCTGGAAGATGCACGCCGCACCTGGCGTACGGTACGCGCCCGCAGCCAATTGCGGCAATCGCTCGCGCAGCCGCAAGAACATGCCGGGCCGCTCAATTCCGGGCGTCTGGTGCTGCGCATGTTGGATGCGATGCAGGCGGCATCCCCGGCGTATCTGGAGTGCCTGCTCACCTATCTGGAGGTATTGGTGGCGCTGGAACCCATGGTTCCGGCCACGGTATCCAGTGATGCGGTGGCAACGTCACGTCGCGCCCCACGGGTACGCAAGCGCCGCGACTGACGTGCATCAAGGCGGCGCGTGTGCGGATGCGGCTAAATCCAGCTATCTCATCGCAACAGGTTTGCCGCGTGGAAACACAACTAGCATCACTGGGCCGTATCGTGCGGGGCCAAGCCGGGCTTGAAGGCCGCTTGCAGCGCGTGTTTGCGCACAGCACCGCCGCCGTATGGACAATGCTCACCGATTCGGCAGCGATGGCGCAGTGGTTGGCCCCCGGCACCATCGTGCAGCAGCCAGGCGGCGCGGTACGGATCGATTTTGCCGACAGCGGCATCACCATCGACAGCAACCTGTCCGCGTTCGCGGCCGGCCGTTTGCTGGAATATTC
>DAORUL010000071.1:0-7864 GCA_035433165.1 Thermomonas sp.
TGTTCAGCACCGGCACCACTTCCAGGCCCTGCTCCACCGCGGTGTAGCAGTTGGCCACCGACTGCGCCTCCACGCCCTGCGCCGCGTCCACCACCAGCAGCGCGCCTTCGCAGGCGGCCAGCGAGCGGCTGACTTCGTAGCTGAAGTCGACGTGGCCGGGGGTGTCGATGAAGTTCAGGAAGTAGGTGTTGCCGTCCTTCGCGGTGTACGGCAGCGAGACCGACTGCGCCTTGATGGTGATGCCGCGCTCGCGCTCGATGGGATTGGAGTCCAACACCTGCGCTTCCATCTCGCGCGCCTGCAGGCCGCCGCACAGCTGGATGATGCGGTCGGCCAGGGTCGACTTGCCGTGGTCGACGTGGGCGATGATGGAGAAGTTGCGGATGAACCGCATGGCGTCGTGCTGCATGGGGGGCTTCGATAGAGGAACGGGGGCGGATTGCGGCCCGCCGAAAGTGAGCCGTTCATTATCGCACAGACCCGTGCGCGCCCTGATGGACGCGCACGGGTCGGTTCAGCCTTGCCCCAGCCTCAGCCTTCGGCCGGGTTGATCGCCATGTAGCGGGTACCGCCGCCGCGCTGCACCAGCAGCATCACCGGCTTGCCGGTGCCTACGGCGCGCAGCTGGGCATCCAATGCGGCCACGCTGCCCACATCGGTACGGCCCACCGCCAACACCACATCACCCGCTTGCAGGCCGGCATTGCGTGCGGCCTCGCCTTTCACTTGCGCCACCAGCACGCCCTCGCCTGTTTGCAGACCCAGCCGGGCGCGCTGCTCGGGCAGCAAATCCTTGCCAAGGATGCCAAGCGCATTGCCGGCCGCATTGGCAGGGGTTTTGTCGGGCGCAGCATTGCGGCCGCTGCCGGCCTCGGCCACGTTGTCATCCAGTGCATTCAAGGTGGCACTCAAACTGCGCGGCTTGCCGTCACGGATCACGTCCAGGGTCACCCTGGTACCCGGTGCCATCGCGCCAATAATCGGCGGCAGGTCACTGGCGTCATACACCTGCTGGCCGTTGACGCTGCGAATCACGTCCTGGCGCAGCACGCCCGCACGTTCGGCCGGGCTGCCCTGCTCGACACGCGCCACCAGCGCGCCGCTGGCATCGGCCAGACCCAGTGCCTTGGCCGTATCCCGATCCATCGGCTGAATCTGCACGCCCAACTGGCCACGCGTCACCTTGCCGGTGGCTTTGAGCTGCTTGACGGCATTCATCGCCACGTCGATCGGGATGGCGAAGCTGACGCCCATATAGCCGCCGGAATTGCTGAAGATTTGCGAATTGATCCCCACCACTTGCCCACGCGTATCCAGCAACGGGCCGCCGGAATTGCCTTTGTTGATCGCCACGTCGGTTTGAATGAACGGCACGTAGCGTTGGTCGGCACCGGGATTGGCACGCCCCACCGCGCTCACAATCCCCGCCGTCACCGAGTGATCCAACCCGAACGGCGAACCAATGGCCACGACCCATTGCCCCGGCTTGAGCAGCTTGGAATCACCCACGCGCATCACCGGCAGGCCAGTGGCATTGATCTTGAGCAGGGCCACGTCGCTCTGCTCATCGCTGCCCACTACCTTGGCGGTGAACTCGCGGCGATCCGACAGCTTGATGCGCACGGTATCGGCGCCGTCGATCACATGATGATTGGTCAGCACATAGCCATCGCCGGAGATGATGAAGCCCGTTCCCAGCGAGGTGCCGCGTGGGCGCGCATTGGGGGCACCGGGCATGCCCGGCATCGGGGTCATGCCCGGGCCAAAGAAGCGGCGGAAGAATTCGGGGATTTGCGCATCACCGGAGCCATCATCCTCATCGTCTTGCGGCATTTGCTGCAGCGCACGCCGCGCCTGCAGCTTGCTGCCAATCTCGGCCTGCACGCTGACCACGGCCGGGCCAACTTGCTCCACCAAACGCGTGAAATCCGGCAGGTTGCCGACCAATTCCGGCGCAGGTGCAGCCGGCTGCGCGAGCTGCGGCATACCCGTATTGGCGGGATTCTGACCACTGCACGCCCCCACTCCGGCGACGGCCAAAGCGGCGACCAAGAGCAGCGGGCGCAGGCGGATGATTCGAGTTGCAGGCATAAACAAACACTCCTCGTTCACGGAGATCGGGGGAAAGCAGACACCACACACCTGCCGCAGGCCACGGCGGCCTTCAGCGCACTCAAGGCTGCGATTGCAGCTCTGCAGACGCATGCGATTTCAGCTGCGCAGGCGCATCGTCGGACAGCAATCTGGGGGGCGCGGCAAACACCGGCGGTACAAACGGATTGGGCGCAAACGCAGGCGAGACATGCTCGCCAAAGCCGACGGTCAAGCCGCTGGTGTTGTCGTATTGCGGCAGGATTTTGCGCGGCCACGGACGGCTGGCGGTTTCGGTTTGCGGCAGGGCCGCCGGTACGGCTTGCGCCAATTCCAATGCGGGCGTTGCCAGCGGAGCCACACGCGCAACATTGCGACGTACAGGCTTGGTCACCGCCACCGTGGCCGCCGCGGCCAACACGACTGGAGCCGACGTGAGGGTCGCCGGTATTTGCGGCGTTTTAGCTGTAGGTTTTGGCGACGCGGGCAACTGCACCGCCACTTGTGACCCTGCGGCTTCTGGTGTTGTTGTTGGCAATGGCGAATGCCCCATCAGCGCCACCACCGCCAATGCTGCGGCCAATGCAGACCCCGCGCCCCACCAACGCCAACGCGATTGCTGCTCCGCTGTATGCGCCACCTGCGACGGCAGACCCACACCGTGCAGGGAGGCCGCTACCCGCTGCGCAAAATCCACCGGCAGGTGCTGCGTTGGTGTAATCCCGCGCATGGCATCACCGGCAATACGCCAGCGCTCCCAGTTGGCAGCCAGCTCGGTGTCGTGTTGCAGGCGGCGCAACAGGAAGCGGGTCTGGTCTTCGGGCAAGGCACCATCCATCAGCGCCGAGAGTTGCTCACGGCTGGACAGTTGGGTGAGGTCGATGCAGTGGCGGTCGGTTTCGGTCTTCATGAGGCTTTCGAACGCTTGGGCAATTCATCGTGATCCAGCAAGGGGCGCATGCGGGCATCGATTGCCTCGCGGGCGCGGAAGATGCGTGAACGCACCGTGCCAATGGGGCAGCCCATGCGTTCGGCAATGTCCTCGTAGCTCATCCCTTCCACTTCGCGCAGGGTGATCGCTTCGCGCAGGTCCTGTGGCAAGGCTTCGACCGCGGCGACGACGGTTTGTTCCAACTGCTGGCGCATCAATTCGCGTTCGGGCGTGTCGGTATCGCGCAGGCGCAAGCCCGATTCAAACTGCTCGGCATCTTCCACATCAATATCTTCGCCGGGCGGGCGACGGTTATTGGCAGCCAAATGATTTTTCGCGGTATTCACTGCGATGGTGTGCAGCCACGTCGAAAACTGTGCATCGCCACGGAAATTTTTGATCGCACGGTAGGCGCGGATAAACGTGTCCTGCGCCACATCCTGCACTTCCGACCAATCGCGGATATAGCGTGAAATCACCGCTGCAATGCGGTGCTGGTATTTGCGCACCAACAGGTCGAACGCGGCGGTATCGCCCCGTTGCACCCTGGCGACCAGGTCATGATCCAGCGCTTGCGACACCCGATCCTCCGTCATTGCGCGCCAGCCTCGAAAATGAGCCCGGCAGTGTCCGAGCGTTGTGACAGCAGGATGCCGCGAAAGTTCCGCAGCCGCGTGTTGCCGCCGGGAGCGGCCTGATGGCAATTAGGCAAGTATTCAAGTTTCACCGGGCTAGGATAGGCCTTTCGATTGAATGGATGGCATGCGCATGGCGATTTCCATGACCAACCCCACTGCCGGCCGCTTCGCCGGGCTGCCGTTGCACCACTGGAAACCCCAGCTCCGCGACGATGGCGTGCTGGTGCTGTACTTCGACCGCGAAGGCGCAGCCGTCAATGCGTTCTCGCAGGATGTGCTGATCGAGCTGGGCGATGTGCTGGAGCGCATCGCGCTGGAATTGCCGAAAGCGCTGGTGATTGCCTCGGGTAAAGCCAGCGGCTTTATCGCCGGCGCGGACCTGAAGGAATTTCAGGAATTTGACCGCAAGGGCACGGTGGACGATGCCATCCGGCGCGGGCAAACCATGTTCCAAAAACTCGCGCAGTTGCGCTGCCCCACGGTGGCGGCGATTCACGGCTTTTGCATGGGCGGCGGCACCGAAATCTCGCTGGCTTGCCGCTACCGCGTGGCCAGCAGCGATGCCTCCACCCGCATTGGGTTGCCGGAAGTGCAGCTGGGTATCTTCCCCGGCTGGGGCGGCAGCGCACGCTTGCCGCAGTTGGTGGGCGCGCCCGCCGCGATGGACATGATGCTGACCGGCCGTGCGTTGTCGGCCAAGGCGGCGTTTGGAATTGGTTTGATCGACAAGATCGCCGAGCCGGCCAACCTGATCGACACTGCGGCCGCGCTGGCATTGAAAGGTCGCGTTCGTCCGTTCAAACAGCGCCTGTTGGCATGGTCCAGCAATACGTTTGCCGCACGCAAACTGCTGGCGCCGCAGATGATCAAGCAGGTGGCACGCAAAGCGCCCAAGGCGTTTTATCCCGCGCCGTATGCACTGATTGCAACGTGGCAGCGCAGTGCAGGCAAGCCGATCCGTGCGCGCCTGGATGCCGAGCGCCGCGCCGTGGTCAAACTGGCCGGCAGCAGCACCGCCCGCAACCTGATCCGCATTTTCTTCCTGACCGAGCGCATGAAAGGCTTGGGCAAGGGCGATGCCAATATCCGCCATGTGCATGTGGTGGGCGCCGGCGTGATGGGTGGCGACATCGCCGCGTTTGCCGCGTACAAAGGGTTTGATGTGACGTTGCAAGACCGCGAGCAGCGCTTTATCGACGGCGCGCTGCAACGTGCGCAAGCCCTGTTCGAAAAGAAAGTGAAAGACCCCGGCAAGCGCCCGGCAGTGGCGGCGCGCCTGATCTCCGACCTCAATGGCGAGGGCGTGGCCAAGGCAGACCTGGTGATCGAAGCCATCATCGAAAACCCCGACGCCAAACGCGAGCTGTATCAATCGGTCGAGCCGCGCATGCACGCCGGTGCGCTGCTGACCACCAATACCTCGTCGATTCCGTTGGATGAACTGCGCCCGCATATCGCCCGGCCCGCGCAGTTTGCCGGCCTGCATTACTTCAACCCGGTGGCGCAAATGCCGCTGGTGGAAATCATCCATCACGACGGCATGGATGCCGAAACCGAACGCCGCTTGGCCGCATTCTGCAAGGCACTGGGCAAGTTCCCGGTGCCGGTGGCGGGCACGCCCGGCTTTCTGGTCAACCGCGTGCTGTTTCCATACATGTTGGAAGCGGCAACAGCCTATGCCGAAGGCATCCCCGGCCCCGCGATTGACAAGGCCGCGGTGAAGTTCGGCATGCCGATGGGCCCGATAGAATTGCTGGATACCGTGGGTCTGGATGTGGCCGCCAGTGTAGGCAAGGAGCTTGCGCCCTTCCTCGGCCTCGACGTACCGGCAGCACTGGCCAGCGTGGATGCCGGCAAGCGCGGCAAAAAAGACGGCCAAGGCATTTATGCCTGGGAAAACGGCCGCGCCAGGAAACCCGAACTGCCGGCCGGCTACGCAACGCCCGATGATTTGGAAGACCGCCTGATATTGCCCCTGCTCAATGAAGCCGTGGCCTGCCTGCACGCCGGCGTGGTGAGTGATGCCGACCTGCTGGATGCCGGCGTGATCTTCGGGACGGGCTTTGCCCCGTTCCGTGGTGGCCCCATCCAGCACATCCGCGCCACCGGAGCCGATGCCCTGCTGGAAAGGCTCAAGGCATTGCAGGCGAAATATGGCGAACGCTTCGCCCCGCGTGCAGGTTGGGATAACCCGGTGTTGCACCAGCCGGTGGCGTGAGGAATGGGGTCAGAGTGAATTTCCCGCCGCCCCACTTCACCTGTTCCAGATCACGTGTCGGGACATTCACCTGGCTCCCAGTCCCTGCTTTGCCAGTGCCCTGAACTCCGACCCGGCTAGCCGCAGGTTTTCGCGTAGATAAGCGCGCAAGCGTTGTCCAGCGGGCTCCGGTGGTGGGCCTCCCAGATGGCGTTGCAGCATGGTTTCCATCGCGAACAAATACGCCTCGCGCGGAACCGGATCGGCCGGCGAATGGCCGCCGTTCGGTTCCACCAACAGCGTGACGGGCCGCCGTAGCGTCTTCAGCGTCGCGACGTAATGTGTCACCGCGCGGATCGCCACCGTGCGGTCGGCACCGCCGGCCATGATCAGCAAGGGCCGCTGCATCCGCACGGCGTTCAGCAGTGGCGACTGCGCGTGCAGGCGCGCGAACACGGCGGGGTCGGTGGCGTCCAGCGACAGTGCCCGCAGGGTGGTTTGCAGTGAGCGATCGGGCAGGTCGCCTTGCTCGCCGGACTCCACCAGCCAACGCATCGCCCAACCCAAATCGGATGGCGGCGCGCCGGCCACGCCGACCTTGAACAGCTCCGGCTGGAAGGTCAGGCCCAGCAAGCTCGAGTAGCCGCCGAACGAATGCCCCACGATGCCGACGCGATCCTTGTCACCGATGCCTTGCGTCAGCAACCAACGCACACCCTCGACGATGTCCTGTTGTACGCGGCCATTGCCGTAGTCGCCGTCGGGCGCAAACGTGTACGCGCGGCCATGCCCGGTGGAGCCACGAAAGTTCGACTGGAATACCACGTAGCCGCGATTGGCGAGGAACTGCGCCACGCCGTCGTAGCCGTCGCGGAAATGGTTGATCGGCCCACCATGCACCTGCGCAATCAGCGGCGCACGCGCCACATCCACACCCGGCGGGAGCAACAGGAAGCCGTGCACGCGCAGGCCATCGGAGGCGAGATAGCTGACGGCGATCTTGCGTGCGAGTGCGGTTTCCTTCGGCGTACCCGCAGTGATGCCGGGATCGTCGAGGATGCGCCGCAACTCGCCCGTGCGCGGGTCGTACAGATGCCAGCGCGGATCGCGCAGGGTTGAAGCGCGTTCGCTCACCAACCAGCGCGCGTTCGGTCCGCTGCCAACCTGCACGCCGATGTCGCGACCAAGCAAGCGCGTTTCGATCGCGGCCACTGCAGCCTGCGCCGCGCCAAGGCCATACGTTGCGGCGACCGTGCTGCGATAACTCGCGACCACCGGCTGCTGCGTGCGTGAATCGAGCACCACCTCATCCAGATCGGCCTCGTGGCGCGGGTCTGCGTGCAGCGTCTGCAGTTGGTCGTCCGCACTCAGGCGCAGCACGCGCAGAAAATTGCCGCCGGCGGTTTCGCTGCCGGGATTGCCGCGCATCAGCAGACTGCCATCCGCCAACGCGGCCAGCAGGTTGACCCGCTCCATCGGCTTGATCCGCAGCACCTCGCGCAGGGTACCGTCCGGCCGCACGCGATACAGCGCATCGTGGTCGCCTTCGAAACGCACCAGCGCGGCAATGTGGCCGCGAGCATCCAGTGCAACATCGTGGATCCAGCGCGCATCTTCGTGCAGCAGCGTGCGCCTGCCGCGCACGTCCATCCGCACGATCCGCCAACGCTCCCGGGTTCCGGCCAGCACGCGCTCGCGCAGCAGCACCGCCGCCGGTTGCGAGGGGTCAAGCTTCATCACCCCGCGTTGCGCGCTGCCGCCCAAGGGCACGCGCACACCGTTGCGACCGTCGATGCCGACAATGGACAGTGCACGCGGTGCACGCAGAAACAGCCAGCGCCCGTCGCGTGACCACAGCAGCCGCTCGGCCTGGGTGTTGCCGACCAGCATGCGTGCGCTGCCGCCATCCTTGCCGGCATGCGTTGGCAACAACCACAGGCTGCGCGAATCCTTCTGCTCGCGCAGGTAGCCGACGAACTCGCCGGTGGGCGACAACTGCACATCGGT
>DAORUL010000071.1:7964-9307 GCA_035433165.1 Thermomonas sp.
CTTCGCCGCGAACAGATCCTGCGCACCCAGGCAGATCACGCGGATCGCCGGCGACAGCCAGGTGTTGCGATCGGTGTAGACGGACGGCAGATCAAGCGCGAGTGCGCGGCGTGCGACTTCCCGCACATGGCCTGCGCCATCCACCCGCAGCACCTGCTGGAACGGCTGCTGCAATTCGCCGCTCCACACGCCCCAGGTGTAGGTGTACGACACCAGATATCCGTCCAGCAGCTCGACCACATCCATCCGGCTCAACTTGCCCACCGCCGCCGGCATCGGCACGCGCAGCAGCGGTTGCAACAGATCCAGCCCGTTTGTCGCCTCGCGGCCGGGATAGAAATACGCAGCGCGGTCGCTGAGTGCCAGCAGGTTGTCGCCGGCCGGTTGCGGCGGACTGGCCATCACCTCGCCCTGCGGCACGCGGATGCGCTCGAACACGCGTCCCTCCGCGTCGTCGTACTGGTAAATCGCGCGGGCGTTGTACAAATAGCTGGCCGCAAACGGCATTGTCGCGTCCGGGAAGGCCGCCTGCCCCACGCCAACGCCCAGTTCGCCGCGGGCACGACGGTCCAGATTGCCGTGGCCGACGAAGCGCAAACGGTCATGGCTGAACACCCAATCCACGTTGCGCTCGCCATCCACGAACTCCATCGGCTGCGGATTGGTCATGTCGCCCAAGTGCGGCAGCATGCGCAACGGATAGCGCGTGACCACATCGGACAGCGCGATCTGCTCGCGCCACAGCGCGGCCTCGGGGTCACGGCTGTTTCTGATGCCGAGCAGCATCAAATCCTTGCCTTCGGCGCGGTCGGCCTCGATGGTGCCGCCCTTCGGCGGCGTTGGCATGTTGAGCGGATGCGTACCGCTTGCCGTCCACAACAGTTCCATGCCGAAGCCGAGCATCCAGATCAAGAAATACGCACCAACCTGCACCGGCAAGGCCACCGCCAAGACTGCCGCCGGATTGCGGGAAAGCAGGCTGGGATCTGGCTTGAACGCAATCGCCACCAGCACCGCCAGAAACACGCCCACCACGCACTGCACGCCCAGCATCGCGATGCCGGACGCCTGCGCGTACATGAAGAGGTTGGGCAGCAGGAATGCGGCAAATGAATAGCGGCGGTTGCCGATCATCGCGTACGCACCGGCCAGGTAGCCGCTCACCGCGATCAGCCAAGCTGCCAGCGGCAGCAACCAGTGACGAGCATCCACCACGCGTGCGGTCAGTGTGTCCTGATAGACCGCAACCAAGACGATCGGCAGCGCCACCGCCAGCAACAGCAGCAAGCTCACCGCGGCCGTCAAGGCGCCTGCAATCTGCAAGCGATGCAAGGGCCGGTGCA
>DAORUL010000072.1:0-8994 GCA_035433165.1 Thermomonas sp.
ACGCGGCCTTGGCCGCCCCCAGTTGGCGCGCTTCATTGCCGGACAATGCCGACAACGGCCGCCCCAAGGTGAGATAGGCCAGCGCTTCGGACTCGCTCTTGGCCGGCTCCGAATACACGGTCGCCTGCGGCGCTTGCGCGCGCCCTTCCACGCGGATGCCGGCGGTGACATCACCCACATGGCGTTCGGCGCGAATATCCAAGCGCGGATCACCCACCGGCGTGTTCGACCAGCGCAAACCACCCCGCGTGATTTGCAGGTTCTGCCCGTAGGCGCGGTAACGGCCTTCGACCTGCAGTGCACCATTGCCCAACATGTCGCGCCCCGGTTGTGCACGCACCCGCAAGCCGCCACTGAGGCTGCCTTGCAAGCCAAAGCCGTCCAGCTGCACGGCCTTGCCCATCAGCAAGTTCAAATCCATGTCCAGCGCCAACCCCGCCACCGGGTACGTGGCCGCATCGGGATCCAGCACCACCACATCGGCCGACGGCGACACCCCCATATCGAGGCGTTCCAGATGGATGTCGGCCTGCGCCAAGGTGACTTGCCCACGCAATTGCAGCGGTTGGCCGGCGCGGTAGCGCAGGCTCACATCCGGATCGGCCACGATGCGCAATTGGCGCGTATCCGCCAGTAACACGGAGTTGCCACGCAGGGTCAGCTGCAACGGCGTGTCGTCACTGCGCCAGTCGAGATCACCCGCGACCTGCAACACACCGTCGCCGGCACCGATCCGGCCTTGAATCGTGGCACTGCCATCGTTGCGTGCAGCCAATTGCAGGTGACCATCGTGCAGGCTGATCCCCAGTGCCGGCAGCTCGGCGGCAAGGTTTTGCAACTGCGCAGTGCCGCCCAGCAAGGGCTGTGCACGAGTACCCGCCAATTGCACATTCACATCCAGCGTGCCACTGGGCGCAACCAGATCGGGCGATAACAATTCCATCCACGTCAACTCACTGCTATGCAGCTTGATCGCACCCACCAGCGGTGCATGTGCATCGAACCCGGTGCTGATGCGTGCATCCAGCTGACCACCGGCATCCAGCGCAGTCGCCAGTTGTGCGTCGATATGGCCGGGGTCGAAACCGGCCTGCAGACGCAGTCCGCGATACCCCACCACATCGCGGCGCGCTCGCGGGCCATTGCGCAGACCGCCAGTGTCGGAGGTGAGGGTGGCACTGCCGCGCCAGCCATTGCCGGCCGGCTTAATCTCACCCGCCAATGCCAATACGCCATGCAGTGCCCACCGCCGGCCATCGTCGCGTTCGGGCAAATACGGCACCAACAAGGCCAGTGGCAGGGCGCTGCCGTGCACGGCCACGCTGCGCCGCGGCCAATCGGCATCCACACACAATGCACCGCCACCACCGGGCTGCAGACAGGCCTGCGCGAGCGTGGCGCTGCGGCCATCCCAGGCCCAGCGGGCCGGCTGTTGCAGCGTCCATGCTGCGCCGTTGGCGGGGGTGAGCTGCAACGCGGCCAATTGCCCCTGCCAGCGGTTGGCTTGTTGCCTTGCATCACCGCGCAGATGCACGCTGCCGGTGTCGCTGTGCACTTCGGCATCCAATTGCAGCGCCGCCACTGCCCCACGCAACTGGGCGCGCAGCGCTGTCAGCGGCAGCCCCACTTGCAGGCCTTGGGCGTCGATCGACAACACACCATTGCCGTTGCGCCACGGCAGATGGCCCTTGGCACGCAGCCGATCCGCGCGATAGTTGCCGAACGCCAGCGCATCGCCGCTCAGGTCGGCCTCGATATCCGGCGCATTGCGCGCACCGCGCAGGTGCACACTGCCGCGCAACACGCCTTTGCCGCTGGGCAACACGTCCTGCAATTGCAGTGGCTCCAGGCGTGCATCCACGCTGAGGGTGGCGGCGAGTTTGCCGCTGGCCACGACCTGACTTTGGCCCAGCCGCAGCGCCACATCACCCGCATAGGTCTGCCCGTCGATGTCCAGCCGGGCCGACCCTGACAACGCGCGCTTGCGCAAACTGCCGCCCACATCACGCACCTGCAACTGCGCCAGCAGTCCTTGCGCGGGGCTGCGCTGTTGCCCGCGGGTTTGCACTTGCCCCGTGATGGCACCAGGCCAATCGGGGGCGAAATAACCCGGGTCGAAGCCGGCCAATTGCGCGCTGGCCTGCCACTGCAAGGCCGGTGACCACGCGACGTGCCCGCTGGCATCCAGCGTCCCTTGCGGCATGCGCACGCCCAGCTTGCGCAATTGCACAGCTTGGCGATTGCCCACGCCATCGAACGCCAACTGCGCGCTGTCGCTGCCGCGTTGCAATTGCGCGGTGCCCAGTACCGTCCACTGGTCCAATGTGCCATCCAGTTTGACGTTGGCATTGCCGGCGATTGCGGTTTGGCCGTCGCTGCTGCGCCAGCGCAGATCCTTGGCGTGCAGGGTCAGCGCCAGCGCGGGGTGTGCCGCATCGCCCAGGGCCACACTGCCTTCGGCACGTACTTGGCCATCGAATGCATCCACCAGCAAAGGATGCAGGCGCAGGGTTTGCCGATCCACACTGAGTTGGGATGGCTGCAACACCAGCGTGGTGTCGCCTTGCTGAAGGCGGCCGTGCACGGTGGCGCTGCCGCCCACACCGGTGGCGGTCAGTTGCAGCGCCACTGGCGTGGCCGTCTGTTTGCGGCCGGCCAGTGACAGCACATCCAGCGCGGCGCTGCTGGCTTGCAACTGCCAGCGGGGCGCGCTGGCCGGGCCCTGCAAGTTCAAGCGCGCCTGCACCGGTGCCGGCGCATGGCCTTCCAGAGTGACGGCGAGCGCCGACAGATCACCATGCGCCTGCAACTGCAGCTGTGACGCACTGTGCCCGGCGGATGCCGGCAACACGGCACTGGCCTGCACGTCGCTGCGGTAATTGTCGCGCGGGCGGTAGTCGCCGTGCACGGTGAATTGACCGCGGTCGGTGTCCGCCTGCAGGTGTTCGATATGCAGCGCACCCGGTGCCACACGCACGCCGCCGCGCACCGTGTTCAATGTGATTTGCCGTTCGCCTTCCTGCGCGATGACGCAGCGATCGATCGCAATCGCAGCGGCCTGCACCGTCAACGGCAGATCCAAACGGGGCAATACGTCCGGCCACTTTGGCAGCTTGAAGCGGGTGTCATCACGCGGCAGATCCAATTGCACATCGGCCAGCACGAGGCTTTCGATCCGCAGCGTGCGGGTGAGCAGCGGCAGGATGGCGGCGCGCAATGCGAGGCTGTTGGCGTGCAATCGCAACGTCCCCATCGCACAGGCGATTTGCGCTTGCGGTACGCAATCACCATCGCGCTGGATGGGCATGGCAAGTTCCACGCCGCGCAGGGTCAATGGCCCCGCCAGGTTGCCCTCGGCCTGCGCCCAATGCAGATGACTGCCGGCAGGCAAACTTGCAACGGCGCGCTGCAATGCCCAATCGCGGCCACGGGTGCTGTTGAGCAGCCACGCCAGCGCACACCCAAGCACCAGCAGCAGCACACCCGTGACGATCCCGCCACCCAGCAACCAGCGCCGCCGATTCACAGATCAGCCCCGATATTCAGATGCAGGGTGAATGGCGAATCGGGTGCGTTCAGGCCGCGTGCAATGTCAATGCGCACCGGCCCCACCGGTGAGCGCCAACGCAAGCCGATGCCCACCCCGGTGTGCAGGTCGGCGCGCCTGCCAGCAAACGCACTGCCGCTATCCACGAACACCGCCGCGCCCCACGGTCCGTGGAAATAGCGTTCGTATTCAATACTGGCGGTCAGCACACTGGCGGCACCCACGGCATACAAATCGCCTTGGCCATTGCGAATGCGTGGGCCAATTTCACGCCACCCATAACCGCGCACGCTGCGATCACCACCGGCGAAATAACGCAGGCTGGGTGGCAGATTCAGCAGGTCGCCGGTGAAAGTGCGGCCGGCTTCGCCGCGCACAATCAGCCGGCTATCGGCATCGAAGCCATGAAACCACTGCGCATTGGCATGCAACTGCACAAAGCCTGCGGCATTGCCGTTGCCACCGCGCAACGTGAGGCCAGCACCAAAGCCGCTGCGCGGGGCCATCCGGTTGTCCACATTGATGTAGTCGGCGCGCAGTTCCGGAAACACGAAGCTGGCAAATTGATACAGCCCCACCGGCTTGTTGACGGTGAAATACGACCACCGCTCGCGCAGCACGTGCGCAGAGGCCACCAGATTCAGATGTTCGCTGTATTGCCCGCTGCGGCTAACCACAAATTCCAGGCGGCGATTGTCGAGTGAGTCGGTCTGTTCATCGGCCGCTTGCAGACTGGCGGTGTACCAGCCGTCCCGCCACGCAAACGCCGGCATGCGGTATTGCACGGTGGCGGTTTTGCGCTGGTTGCCCCAATCGATTTGCGCCAGCGCCTTGTGCCCGCGTTGATTCAAATAGCGGCGCTCAAAGCCCGTGCTGAAGCCGGCACCGCTGCGGGTGCCGTAACTGAGGCCATAGCTGTAAATACTGCGCGGAGCCGGGGTCAGGTTGACCTGCACCGGCACCTGTTTGTCCTGCGCCGTTTCCGGGGTGGCGCTGACATCCACCAAGCCGAAATAGTCCAGCGCCACCAGCGAGCGCCGCAGGCGTTCCAACTGCGCCGCGTCATAGGCCTGGCCTGGCGTCCAGCCCACCAGTTTTTGCAACAGCTCGTCGCGCAACACCGGCGCTGGCGCCTGCGTGAACACCACCTCGCCCAACCGGTAGCGCGGCCCGCTGCTCCAGCGCAGGTCAATATCGGCGGCGTGCTCGGCGCGGGTCACCTGCACTTGATGGATGATGAAGTCGGCATCGAAATACCCCTGTGCCGCCAGCGCCCGGTTGACCCGGGTTTTGCTGGCCTCGTAGCGGCTGTGATCAAGCACCTCGCCCGTGTGCGGTACGAACGCCGCCAGTGCCGCGCGGACTTGCGCATCGTCGCCACCGGCACCGGTCACCACCACTTGCCGGCCCCGCACCTGCACGGGGAGGCCGGGGTCAATGCTGATGCTGACGCTGAGCACGTCGTCCTGCGACGTTTCCGGCGCGTCGTCGGCGCTGGTGATGTCGGCAGCGGGGTCATCGTCGGGCGCACTGACGGTCTGCGGGTCGGCACGATCACTGCGCTGAATGCGAATGACCGGCGCGTAATAGCCAAACGGCTCCAAGGCCTGCCGCGTCTGCGCATCCGCTTGCTGCAACAGGTACGCCAGCCGCCGGTGCGTCAACCGCTTGCCGACCGCATCTTGCAAAGACAACGCACTGCGCACGTTGTCGAGCAGTCGTTCGTCGCTGGTGCCCCGCAAATCGACACGCGTCACCGTGACCGCCGATACCGGCAGCGCCACCAGGCAGAGCACAACTCCATGCAATAGACGAATCAGTGAGGATGGCATCGTGACAGGATAGCGGCGGCGGGCGGTCTGGCAATGCAATCCCTCTTGCTCAACGGATAGTGCAGGCTTCGGGTCCGCCCGACTTCAGCTCTAGGACGTTGCACTTCATACTCAACACGCACCCCCAAAGCACACCACCAGGATCCCTAGCAATGATTAACACATCCCACCCCAACGGGCATTTTTACTCTCCCGTTGTTGACACTAGTGAGCTTGCTGAGCGCATAAGCAACCTGTGGCCCAGCGGGATACCTGAATGCCCGGGAGTCATATTTAATGATGAAAGCATCGTCCGAGTATTAACAGATTGGTTTCCGCGATTCATGCCGGATTTTAACTATCCAGAACAAGCCATTGCTTCTGACGAAAGTCAATTCTTTATACAAAACAGCCAATACAGTTGGCTCGACTGTCGCGCACTATTTGTCATATTACGCCAACTGCAGCCAAAAAAATCATAGAAATCGGCTCTGGCTTTTCATCATTGCTGACCGCGGACGTTAATCGCCGCTTCTTCGCAAACAACATGGAATTCGTCTGCGTAGAACCATACCCACGGGCTTTTTTGAGTACAGGTATTGCAGGCATCACCCAGTTGGATGTGCGTAAAGTCCAGGAGCTGGAGCCGACTTACTTTGATCGCTTGGCTGCTGGCGATATTCTGTTTATCGATTCATCACACGTCTGCAAAACCGGAAGCGATGTCAATCATCTGTACCTCAAAGTACTGCCGCGATTAAAGCCCGGGGTAATAGTTCATATCCATGATATTTTTCTGCCCTTCGAATACCTGAAGGAGTGGGTGCTGGAGGAAAACAGAAGCTGGAATGAGCAATACTTATTGCAGAGCATGCTCCAACATAGCGTGCGCTATGAAATATTATTTGCCTCATACTATGCCTATGCGCGATTTCCTGAGCTTGTTGTAAATGCACTGAACACACCCAAGGGACATGGCTATGGCGGCAGCAGTATCTGGCTAATCGTAAAATAGCCCTGCGCTGCAAGGCATCGTGTGCGAGCCTCGCGCGCTTGGAGATTGTGGGGAGATCAACCAATAAAAAGCCCCGCAGCCAGGGGGGGGCTGCGGGGCCGAGGAAGGCCGGTTGGGGAGAACCGATTGCCTTCCGGTGATCACTACCAGGGGAGGGGTTGTGATCTGCAACAGGCGTTGCACCTGTTGCACGTATAAGACCACTTCCTACCTTGCTGGTTCGTGAAGATTTCAGTTAAAAAACCGTTCGGTTCAGGAAGCATTCACCGCGTCGGCCACCATTCGTTCGAAAGCCGCACCAGACAACGCTTTCGTTGTTTCAAACGGAACTGATTTCGGGCCTGAAATCACGCATTTTCAGTGCGCTTGATCCCAGTTTTCGCCAACCCCGCTGTCCACCACCAATGGCACCCGCAACTGCGCTGCCGAAGTCATCAACGCAGGCACGCTGTGCAGCAATTCCGGCACAAAATCCGCATCCACCTCGAACACCAGTTCATCGTGCACCTGCAAGATCATCAAGGCTTGCGTTCGATGCCCGGCCAACCAGCCATCCACCGCCACCATCGCGCGTTTGATGATATCGGCGGCGGTGCCCTGCATCGGCGCATTGATTGCGGCACGCTCGGCACCGGCGCGCTGCGCGGCATTGCGCGAGTGGATGTATTCCAGCGCGAGCCTGCGCCCGAACACGGTTTCCACGTAGCCGCGGTCGCGCGCCAAGGCGCGGGTGCGCTCCATGTAGTCACGCACGCCGGGGTAGCGCGAGAAATACAGCGCGATGTAGTCCTGCGCCTCGCCGCGGCCAATCCCCAGTTGCCGCGCCAACCCGAATGCGCCCATGCCGTAGATCAGGCCAAAATTGATCGCCTTGGCGGCACGGCGCTCGTTGCTGGATACCTCGCCAATGGGTTTGCCGAACACTTCCGCCGCCGTGGCGCGGTGGATGTCGGCGCCTTGTTCGAATGCGCGTACCAGGGCGGGGTCTTCGGACAGATGCGCCATGATGCGCAGCTCGATTTGCGAGTAGTCGCAGGCCACCAATTGACGGCCTGACGGCGCGATAAACGCGGTGCGGATGCGCCTGCCGTCTTCGCTGCGTATGGGGATGTTTTGCAGATTGGGATCCGACGAAGACAAGCGCCCGGTGGCCGCGCCGGCCTGGTGGTAACTGGTGTGCACGCGGCCAGTGTGCGGGTTCACCATCTCCGGCAATTTGTCGGTATAGGTGCTGCGCAATTTGGCCAGCCCGCGATACTCCAGAATGATGCGCGGCAGTTCGTGCTGGTCGGCGATGGCTTCCAGTGCTTCCTCATTGGTGGACGGTGCACCGCCCGGGGTTTTCACCAGCGCCGGCAATTTCAACTCATCGAATAACAATGCGCCCAGTTGCTTGGGTGAATCCAGATTGAAGCTGCGCCCGGCCAGTTCGGTGGCGCGTTGTTGCGCGGCCAGCATGCGCCGCGACAATTGCGCCGACTGCGTGCGCAAGACCTCGATGTCGATCAGCACACCGTTGGCTTCCACCCGCGCCAGCACCGGCACCAACGGCATTTCGATCTGTCGATACACCGTCTGCAGAGCCGGTTCGGCGGCCAGTTTTGCGCCCAGCACGCGATGCAGGCGCAGGGTGATATCGGCATCTTCCGCCGCGTAGCGGGTGGCATCGTCCACACTCACCTGCGCGAACGGGATTTTCTTGGCTCCTTTGCCGGTCACCGCGTCGTATTTGATCGTGGTGTAGCCCAGATGCCGCAGCGCCAGCGAATCCATGTCGTGGCGTGCAGCGCCAGCTTCCAGCACGAAACTTTCCAGCATCGTGTCATCGGCATAGCCCTGCAGCGCCACGCCGTGCCGCGCCAGCACATGCAGGTCGTATTTGCCGTGCTGGCCAATCTTGTGTTTGTCCGGGTCGATCAACAGCGGGCGCAGCGTTTCCAGCACGTCGTTGCGTGGCAGTTGGCTGGGCACGCCGGGACCGGCATGCGCCAGCGGGATGTAGCAGGCGGTGCCCGGCTCCACGCACAGGCTGATGCCCACCAAATTGGCCTGCAGCGGATCCAGTGAATCGGTTTCGGTATCGATGGCGAAGGCATCCGCCGCCTGCAAGCGTGTCACCCAGTCATGCAACTGCGCGGCAGTGAGCACGCTGGTGTAGTTGCCAGCGGCCGACAATGCCGGATCCACGGCCTGCGTGTCGGCTTGCGCCGGTGCCACAAAGCCACGCCCGCTGGCATTGGGTACGGTCACCGTGCCGGCAATGGCTGAGGTCGCCCCGCCATTGAGCTCCTTCAACGCCTGGTTGAAGCCGTAGCGCGCATACAGGTCACGCAATGCATCGACATCACGCGTGCGCAGCGCCAATGCCTGTGGCCCCTGCTCCAGCGCCACGTCGGTCTTGATGGTGGTCAGCGTGCGGTTGAGTGGCAAGCGCGGCAATGCTTCGCGCAAGCTCTCACCGATCTTGCCGCCAATCTTGCCGGCATTGGCGATCACGCCGTCCAGCGTGTGGTATTCGGCCAGCCATTTGGCCGCCGTTTTCGGCCCGCACTTGGGCACGCCGGGGATGTTGTCCACGGCATCGCCCATCAGCGCCAAGTAGTCGATGATTTGCTCGGCGC
>DAORUL010000073.1:0-6132 GCA_035433165.1 Thermomonas sp.
CGCACCATCCGCAACTTCGAGCGCATCGGCGTGGCGGCGGTGCATCTGGAAGATCAGGTGGGCCAAAAACGCTGCGGCCATCGTCCCGGCAAGGAAGTGGTGACGAAGGACGAAATGATCGATCGCGTGAAGGCCGCCGTGGATGCGCGCAGCGATGCCGCGTTCGTGATCATGGCGCGTACCGATGCCGCGGCGGTGGAGGGCATTGATAGCGCGATCGAACGTGCGGTGGCTTATGTCGAGGCCGGTGCCGACATGATCTTCCCCGAGGCGATGACGTCGCTTGACGACTATCGCAAGTTCAAGGCGGCGGTGCAGGTGCCGATCCTGGCCAATCTCACCGAATTCGGCAGCACGCCGTTCTACACCACCGACGAATTGCGCGATGCCGGTGTGGACATTGCGCTGTACTGCTGTGGTGCTTACCGTGCAATGAACAAGGCCGCCCTGCATTTCTATGAAACCGTGCGCCGCGAAGGCACGCAGAAGACCATCATCGACACCCTGCAAACCCGTGCCGAGTTGTATGACTTCCTGGGCTACCACACCTATGAAGACAAGCTTGATGCGCTGTTTGCACAACACAACGCGGGCTGATGGCGCAGGTTGGGCATGTGCATGCTGCATGCCCCTTTGCATGAGGATGTGCATCTCAACCGAGTGCGGCAATGATCAATCCATTTTCTACAACCCGCGCTGACCGCCGCAACACCGCACAACGGTTGCTGCATAAAGAGCTTGAGCAACTGCCCGACGATGATCGGCAAGTGGTCGAGCGCTTTATCGAGCGCGGTAGCGTGGCGCGCAATATCCAGCGTGAGGTTCTTCAGTCGCGCAGTCTGGGTGAGCGCGTGGCCGATCGCGTGGCGAAAGTCGGTGGTAGTTGGTCGTTCATCCTCACCTTCCTGTTCGGGTTGGTGGTCTGGATGGTGGTCAATACATTTTTCTTACTCAACGCCTTCGACCCGTACCCCTACATCCTACTGAATCTGGTGTTGTCGTGCCTTGCTGCGATCCAGGCACCGATCATCATGATGAGCCAGAATCGCCAAGCCGATGTGGATCGCCTGCAAGCGCAGCACGACTACGAAGTGAACATCAAGTCGGAACTGGAAATCATGCAAGTGCACGAAAAGCTAGACCACTTGCGTGAGCAGGATTGGACGATGCTGGTGGCGCTGCAAAATCAGCAAATCGAATTGCTCAACTCCCTGCTCGAGCGCGTCACTCGCAACGATATTGCGGCACGCAATCACCACAACGCACACACCACCGGAGGCACCCCATGACCGAACCCAGCATCCCCGGCTTCAAGCCCAAGAAATCCGTCGCGCTGTCTGGCACTGCTGCCGGCAACACCGCGCTGTGTACGGTGGGCCGTTCCGGCAATGATTTGCACTATCGCGGCTATGACATCTTGGACCTGGCCGATGTGTGCGAGTTCGAGGAAGTCGCGCATTTGCTGGTGCATGGCAAGTTGCCGAACAAGGCGGAGTTGGCGGGTTACAAGGCCAAGCTGAAGGCACTGCGCGGGATCCCCGCGGCAGTGAAATCGGCGCTCGAGGAATTGCCGCCATCGGCGCATCCGATGGATGTGATGCGCACTGGCGTGTCGGTGCTCGGCTGCGTGTCGCCGGAGAAAGAGGATCACAATCATCCCGGTGCGCGTGATATTGCCGACAAGCTGATGGCCAGTTTTGGTTCGATGTTGTTGTACTGGTATCACTACAGTCACAACGGCCGCGTTATCGACGTGGAGACCGATGACGATTCCATCGGCGGCCACTTCCTGCACCTGCTGCATGGCGAGCCGCCGCCGCAGTCGTGGGTGCGCGCGATGCACACTTCGCTGATTTTGTACGCCGAGCATGAATTCAACGCATCCACGTTCACCTGCCGGGTCATTGCCGGCACCGGCAGCGACATGCATTCGTGTATTGCCGGCGGCATCGGCGCGCTGCGCGGGCCCAAGCACGGTGGCGCCAATGAAGTGGCGTTCGAAATCCAGAAGCGCTACGACACCCCGAACGAGGCGGAGGCCGACATCCGCGCACGGGTCGAGCGCAAGGAGGTGGTGATCGGGTTCGGGCATCCGGTATATACCGTGTCCGATCCACGCAACAAGGTGATCAAGGACGTTGCACGCGCGCTGTCGGACGAGCAGGGCAACCGCAAGATGTACGACATCGCCGAGCGACTGGAATCGGTGATGTGGGACATCAAGAAGATGTTCCCCAACCTCGACTGGTTCAGCGCGGTGAGTTATCACATGATGGGCGTGCCGACCGCGATGTTCACTCCCCTGTTCGTGTTGGCGCGTACTTCGGGCTGGAGTGCGCATGTCATCGAGCAGCGGATCGACGGCAAGATCATTCGACCGTCGGCCAATTACGTGGGCCCGGAAGATCAGGTGTTTGTGCCGATCGCACAGCGCTAGTTCGATCCGGGACCAAACAAGAAGCCACGCATTGCGTGGCTTCTTGTTGCAGCAGTGGTTGCCGGGATTTTCGAATCAGATCAAGCCTTCGGCCTTCATGGCGGCCTGCACGCCGGCGTCATTGGCCATGTGTGCATCGAAGCGCGCCAGATTGCCGAGGCCAGACAAGTCCACCCCGGTTTTCTTCGCCCATTGCAGGGTGATGAACAGGTACGGGTCGGCAATCGAGCGGCTGCCGGTGATCCAGTCCTTGCCTTCCAGTTGCGCGTCGGCGTTTGAGAACAATCCACGCAGCTGGGCACGCGCATTGGCGTGCGATTTGTCGATGGCGGCCTGATCTTCCAGATAGTTGGTGGCGCCAAATAGCGGTTTGAACGCCGGATGCACATCGGCATTGACGAAGGCCAGCCAGCGGTTGACCTCGGCGCGGCTTTGCGCGCTGCCATCGCCGCACAGGCCGGCTGCGGGAAAGCGGTCAGTCAGGTAATGCAGGATCGCGGAGTTCTGGGTCAGCACCCAGTCGCCCACTTGCAGCGCGGGTACAGCGCCGGAAGGATTGATGGCGCGGTATTCGGGGGTTGCGCGTTGCTCGCGGGTGACAATCTGGAATTCGTAGGGCTGGCCGATCCACTGCAGCACGATATGGTCGGCAGTGGAGCAGGCACCGGGAGAGGTAAACAGCTTCATGGTGTGACACCGGTTTGGGGAGGCGTCACTATCCACGATGGCGGGTGTTCTGGCGATGAAGGTGTGCGCAACGCTGTGTTGCTGGCAACGCCAGCGATGGCTGCAGCAATCAACTGCCGCGGCGTGGGCGCAGGCTTTGTACCCGATAGAACGTGTGGTCGCCAATTGTGGCCACTTGATCGGCGCTGTTCCAACTGGGGCTGGCGATCGCGGTGGCGGCGAAATGGCTGGCACCCGGAACCACCAGCTTGCGCTGGTTGCGCGGCAGCGCCCAATTGCGCTCGGAGGCAAACGCCACCGAGACCGCTTCGGTCCACGCATCGATATTGGACAGGCGCGTTTGCGGCGACAGCAGCGTCGGTGCAAATTGCTTGCGTGCGGTGACGACTTGGCACAGATTGCGCCCCCACAGGCCACTGTCGCGGCGACGTAGGGCCACTTCGGCCACCGCCTGTTGCCCCAGCGCGGATTGATCGCGGGCCTCCAGATACACGGTGGTGGACAGGCACAGCGAATCAGCAGCAGGCTGCGGCAGGACATGCGACAGCCAGAGAATCCAAGCCAGCTTCATAGATGAGACTCCTTGCTCCGTTGCGGCGCTGGGAACCGCATCGAAATGCGAACCACAGGCGTCATGGCGTACTGGGGAGGGCGGCAGCTCTATGGCGGCCTTTGCCCGGGCGCGCCGTCCCGAATCAGGGTGCGGGTGGCGTGCCGGTGAACCTGAATAAGGGATGCCGCGGGGGCGGTCTTCAGGCGGAAAGTTGGCGCACGGTAGGGGGTGTTTCCCTAACGTCAGCTGAACGAGGGGGGTAGAACTTCCTGATTGGATTGGAATTTTTGTTCTGCACTTATGCCATTCAAAGTGCCGCGCCCAGCCGGCTGCCTTCGTCGATGGCGCGTTTGGCATCCAATTCCGAGGCGAGTTTTGCGCCGCCGATCAGATGCGGGTTGCGGCCTTGCGCGAGCAGGGTATCGAACAGTTCGCGACGCGGCAGTTGGCCTGCACACAGCACCACGTGATCCACGGCAAGCAGTTGCTCGCTGCCGTCAACACGGATCCGCAACCCATCATCGTCGACGCCCAGATAATCCACCCCACCCAGCATCTTGACCGTCTTGGCCTTGAGTGTGGCGCGATGGATCCAGCCGGTGGTTTTGCCCAACTTCGCGCCAAGCTTGCCTGGCGTGCGTTGCAGCAACCAGACCTGGCGCGCTGGTGGTTCTGGCTGCGGCGCAACCAGCCCGCCCGCTGCCTCGAAGTTGGCGTCAACGCCCCATTCGGCCATCCAGCGGCTGCGGTCCAGCGTGGGCGAACCGTCGGCCTGCACCAGATATTCGGCCACATCAAATCCGATTCCGCCGGCACCGATGATGGCGACCTTGTCACCGGTCACGACGCGGCCTTCCAGGACATCCAGATAACTCACCACCTTGGGATGGTCATGGCCGGGCAGGTCGATTGCCCGCGGTGTCACACCGGTGGCGATCACCACCTCGTCAAACCCCTGCACGGCGTTCGCATCGACCCACGTGTCGAGCTGCAAGTCCACGCCGGTCTCGCTGATGCGATGGCCGAAATAGCGCAAGGTCTCGAAGAACTCCTCCTTGCCCGGGATGCGCTTGGCCAGATTGAATTGGCCACCAATCGCTGTTGCCGCATCGAACAAGGTCACGCTGTGCCCGCGCTCGGCAGCAACCGTGGCGCAGGCCAGGCCTGCGGGGCCAGCCCCGATCACGGCGACGGCTTTCGGTGTATCGGTTTTGACGTAGTTCAACTCGGTTTCAGCGCCAGCGCGCGGGTTGACCAAACAGCTGGCGCGCTTGTTTTCGAACACATGATCCAGGCAGGCTTGATTGCAGGCGATGCAGGTGTTGATGCGGTGCGCCTGGCCGCGGCTGGCTTTGTTGACCCAGTGCGGGTCGGCCAGCAGGGGGCGCGCCATCGACACCATGTCGGCACCGCCGGCGGCCAGCACCGCTTCGGCCACCTCCGGCATATTGATGCGGTTGCTGGCCACCACCGGGATGCCCACATGCGGCTTGAGCTTGGCGGTAACACCAGTGAATGCGGCGCGTGGCACCGAGGTGGCAATGGTGGGGATGCGCGCCTCGTGCCAGCCGATCCCGCTGTTGAGGAGGGTCGCACCAGCCGCTTGCACGGCGTGCGCTTGCGCAACAATGGCGTCCCAGCCATTGCCGCCTTCGACCAGATCCAGCAAGGACAAGCGGTAGATCAGGATGAAATCCGGGCCGCAGGCTTCGCGTACTTGGCGCACGATCTCCACCGCAAAGCGCATCCGTTGGTGGGCATCACCGCCCCATGCATCCTTGCGCCGATTGGCGCGCGCGGTGGTGAACTCGTTCAGCAGATAGCCTTCCGAGCCCATGATCTCCACCCCGTCGTAGCCGGCGTCGCGTGCCAGTGTGGCGGCGGTGGCGAAGTCGCGGATCTGGCGGTCGATACCGCGTGCACTCAGTGCGTGCGGAGTGAACGGATTGATCGGCGATTTCAATTTCGATGGTGCCACCGATAACGGGTGGTAGGCATAGCGCCCGGCATGCAGCAGTTGCAGGCAAATCTTGCCGCCGTGGCCATGCACGGCCGCGGTCACTTGCCGATGCCGGCGCACATGCCAAGGCATCGACATCCGGCTGGCGAAGGGCTTGAGCCAGCCACGGATATTCGGGGCAAAGCCGCCGGTCACCATCAGCCCCACGCCGCCCTCGGCGCGTTCGGCAAAATACGCCGCCAGCTTGGGGAAGTCGGCAGCGCGGTCTTCCAGCCCGGTGTGCATCGAGCCCATCAGCACGCGATTGCGCAGAGTGGTGAAGCCCAGATCGAGTGGGGCCAAGAGGTGCGGGTAGGGGGTAGTCATAGCAGAAGCATACCGGTGCGTACGGTTGTCTGCATGGGTGGGACGCAACCTTGCGTCTGGTCACAAAAGCTGGTTTGCAAACGGTGACTGTTATGTTAATGTTAACGGGGTTTCGCGTGTCCGTTCGAT
>DAORUL010000073.1:6232-8966 GCA_035433165.1 Thermomonas sp.
GACGGCGTCAACAACTGCAACGACAAGTGCCCGAACTCGCAGGCTGGCCAGACCATCGGTCCGGACGGTTGCCCGGTGCCGGTGTCGATCGACCTGAAGGGTGTGAACTTCGATTTCGACAAGGCGACCCTGCGTCCGGACGCCGTGGCGATCCTGAACGAAGCCACCGAAATCCTGAAGCGCTATCCGGAGCTGAAAGTCGAAGTGGCCGGTCACACCGACCAATGCGGCAAGGAAGGCTACAACCAGAAGCTGTCCGAGAAGCGCGCCAAGACCGTGTATGACTTCCTGACCAGCAATGGTGTGGATGCTTCGCGTCTGGCCGGTCCGAATGGCTACGGCTTCAGCCGTCCGCTGGAAGACAAGGGCACCAACAAGCTGCCTGCGTGCAAGAGCGAAACCAATCGCCGTACCGAGCTGAACAGCAAGTAATTTCTGCTGTCAGTGTGTGATCCGCGAAACCCGGCCGAGTGCCGGGTTTCGTCTTTTGTGATCACGGAGTCCGATTGCGTCACGTTGTGAGTGACGATGTTTTTTGCACGATGCTTTTTTTGCGTTGCGGCAAGACGCTTTCACCGCCTACACTGGCGGCATTCTTCGGGGAGCAATGTTCATGGTGTCGATCCAGCGTGCAGTATGTGCATCTGTCCTTGCCAGCGCGCCGTTGCTGGCGCATGCCGGAGGCGATGTATGCCAAACCGGTGCGCTGACGGCAACGCCGGTTCGTCCAACCTTGCTCTCGCCCATTGCCATTGAATTTGCCCCCGGCACCACACAGTTGGGGGGGGGCAGTGGTGTATTGGTGCAATCGTTTGACGAGGCGTTGTCGGTAGATAATGTCTTGGTGCGAATTCGTGCCGATGGTTGCCGTGCCATGGCCAAGTCATTGGCGCCTGCTGGACCTGCCAATGAGGCGGCCGCCTACAAACCACAAACCGCGTTCGACAATACGCCGTGGCGCTTCAACATGACCCAGAATGGCAAGCGCATGACCGCCGATGAGTTTGATGCGTGGATGAAGGCCCGTGGCGTGCGCGTGGTGGGCAAGAAAGATCCCGCAGCCGAGCCTGCCACAGCCCCAGGCAAGTAAGTTTGGCGGGCAAGCGCCCCTTGGCAACACCCCGCTTCGGGCTGGCGCGCGTATTGTCCAAGCGCGGCCTGTGTTCGCGCACGGAAGCGCAGCGGTTGATCCGTGCCGGTTTGGTGCGCTTGGACGGTCGTGTAATCGACGACCCTGAATTTCCGGTGCGCGATGTGCACACTGCGCGGATCGACATCGAAAACAACCGTGCGGTGGCCGCAACGCCGCGCTACCTGATGCTCAACAAGCCACGCGGCTTGGTGACCACCACGCGCGATGAGCAGGGGCGCGAGACCGTGTATCGCTGCTTTGAAGGTGCGCAGCTGGGCTGGATGGCGCCCGTAGGCCGATTGGACAAGGCCAGCGAAGGGCTGTTGCTGTTTACCAATGACCCGGCCTGGGCGGCTCAAATCACTGACCCTGCCAATGGCCCCGACAAAACCTATCACGTGCAAGTGGATGCCATTCCCGATGCTGCGATGTTGGCGGCGATGCAGGCAGGTGTGGTGGATGGGGGCGAGTCTCTGCGTGCCAAGTCAGTGCTGCTGTTGCGTACGGGTGCGAAGCACGCATGGCTTGAAATCGTGCTGGACGAAGGCCGCAATCGGCAGATTCGCAGGCTGTTGACCGCGTTGAATTTGAATGTGCTGCGGCTGGTACGTGTGGCGATCGGGCCACTGGCGCTGGGTGATCTACCCAAGGGCCAGTGGCGTGAACTGAGCGCAGCGGACATCACTGCGCTCGCAACGGGTTGACGCCCTAGTTTTTCAATACACCCAGTTCGTGGCCGATGCGGATGAACGCCTCAATCGCGTGATCCAGATGTGCGCGGGTGTGGGCGGCGCTCATCTGGGTGCGAATGCGCGCGTGACCCTTGGCCACCACCGGGAAAAAGAAGCCGATCGCGTAGATGCCTTCTTCCAGCAGGCGCTCGGCAAAGCGCTGCGCCAGCGGCGCGTCGTACAGCATGACCGGGCTGATCGGGTGCACGCCTGGGCGAATATCAAAGCCGGCCGCCGTCATGCGCTGCCGGAAGTAGGCGGTGTTTTCGCGCAGGCGCTGGCGCAGCTCGCCGGCCGACGACAGCATCTCGAAGGCTTGGATCCCGGCGGCTGCCACGTGCGGCGGCAGTGAGTTGGAAAACAGATACGGGCGTGAGCGCTGCCGCAGCAATTCGATGACTTCTTTTTTCGCGGTGGTGAAACCGCCCAGCGCACCGCCCATCGCCTTGCCCAGCGTGCCGGTGATGATGTCGATCTTGTCCAGTACGCCCTTGACTTCGGCGCTGCCACGGCCGTTCTCACCCAGAAAGCCGGTGGCGTGGCATTCATCGATATGCACCAGCGCACCGTACTTCGCGGCCAGCGCGGTGATCTCGTCCAATGGCGCAATAAAGCCGTCCATCGAAAATACGCCATCGGTGGTGATCAGGATCGTGCGCGCGCCATCGGCTTTGGCTTGCTTGAGCTGTACTTCCAGGTCAGCCATGTCGCAGTTGGCGTAGCGATACCGCTTGGCCTTGCACAGGCGCACGCCGTCGATGATCGAGGCATGGTTGAGCGCGTCGCTGATGACGGCGTCGTTCTCGTCGAGCAGCGGTTCGAACAGGCCGCCGTTGGCATCGAAACAGGCCGCGTAAAGAATCGTGTCGTC
>DAORUL010000074.1:0-8809 GCA_035433165.1 Thermomonas sp.
ATCGAAATACCCATCCGACCAATGCGGGATGGAGTAGGTCTTGCGGGCAAGGTCTTGTGACCAATCGGGCATGGCGAACTACCGGCGACACAGAAAGGATGCGCATTGTAGGCCCCCCGCGCCGTGGCTGCCTGTGCGGCAGCCACCTAACGCATAGACGGGTTTCAAACCCGCCCCGACGGCTCGTTGTCGGCATGCTGGATCACCAGCTGCAATATGAACCTGCGCGCACCCGGCCTGCTGCGGCGGTAGGCCTTCAATAGCGCCCGCTCATCAGGCGCATAAACGATATCGGTCTCAAGCACCAACAGCTCCTCCGCTGGGGTGCCGCGCCCGGTGGCCAGCCAATCAATGCCGCAATCGGTGGCCAAAGCAATTTTGGTCAGGTTCTCAAGCGTGGGGCGGGCGCAGCTTCCACCTTCCCAATTGGCCACCGCGCTGCGGCCAACCCCAAGCATGCGCGCCAAATCGGCTTGGCACAGTTTTTTACGCGCACGCGCCTGTTGAATGCGCTGGCCTATCAACTCCGGCATCGGATGTGCTTCCTGCGATGGGTTCCCCTGCGGGCGATAGTCTGCTGCATATGCAGCAGGGGGGGGGCATGACATAAATGAATATCAACATTCCAAATTGGAATATGTTCAGTAGCACTAACATCAAGCCCCTGCAACGCTGTTGACTACTGAAAGCACGGCAATAATGTCAGCGCTATTAACATTTCCAAACAGTTGCGTATTGCCTGTGGCGTTTGCCAGTGTGCGCTCACTCAAAGAGTGATGGGGCGCACGTGTCGCAACCGCTTTTCCGCCAACAAGCACTGGATGCCAAGCGCGGCAGCTGGCTGGGCGGCATTGCATTGGCGCAACCACTGGCGCTGTGGGTGCTGACGGCGTTTGCCGCAGTAGCGGCGCTGGCCATTGGCGCATTATTGACGTTCGCAGACTACACACGCCGTTCCACCGTAGCGGGGCAATTGGTGCCCGCCAAAGGTTTAGCCACCGTGTTGGCACCCGCCACTGGCGTTGTAGCGCAGTTGGGCAGCACCGAGGGCGCACGGGTGCGCAGTGGGCAAACCTTGGCCGTGATCAACTTGCCGCGTGCCACCGTGGGCGAAGGCGACACCACGGCGGCGATGACCCAGCGCTTGCAGCGTCGCGAACAAGGCTTGCAAGACGCACACCGCGCCCAAGGCCAATTATTGGATGCGCAAACCGGCGGCTTGTCTGCACAGCGCATCGCCGCCCAGCGTGAACTGGCCCAGCTCCAGCAAGAAATTGCCACCCAGCAAGCGCAGGCCACCATTGCCGAGCAAACCCTGCAACGCTTGCGCCAATTGCAGGCAGACAAGTACGTCAGCGCGCTGCAAGTCAACCAGCAGCAAGCGCAATGGCTGCAAGCCGTGGCCAATGTGCAAGCCATGCAGCGCCAGGCCACCACCGCCCGCCGCAATCTGGCGCAGCTAGAACAGGCGCGGCAGGAATTGCCGGGCCAGCGCCTAGCCAGCGATGCAGGCTTTCAGCGTGATTTGGCCACACTGGAACAGGAACAAGTAGAAACCGAAGCACGCGGCGCATTGGCGGTCAGCGCCCCGGTGGCTGGTGTGGTGGCCACCCAGTTGGTCAAACCCGGCCAAGCCGTGCAGGCGGGCCAGCCCCTGCTCAGCGTCTTGCCCGGCGATGGCAAGCTGGAAGCAGAACTCCTCGTACCCAGCCGCGCCATCGGGTTTATCGAGCCCGGCGACACCGTGCTGCTGCGCTACCAAGCCTACCCGTATCAAAAGTTCGGTCACCAGCAAGGCACGGTGGCGCGCATCAGCCGCAGCGCACTCAACCAAGGCGAACTGCAAACCCTGCTGGGCAGCGCCACGCAAAGCGAACCGCTGTACCGCGTCACCGTGCGGCTGGCAAAGCAAGCCATCACCGCCTACGGCAAACCGGAACTACTCAAACCGGGCATGTTGCTGGAAGCCGATGTGCTGGGTGAAAAGCGCAAGTTAATTGAATGGGTGTTTGAACCGCTGTATTCGCTCAGGGGGAAGGTGGGCAGCGGCTGAATCGACGAATTGCCAGCTTGTGCTGGCAAACCTAGGCATGGGGAACATGTCAAGCAAAACCAGCTAGGAGTGACGATGGATCATTCAAATGAACGTGTTTTGGCGCGCCAACTCGCACGCGAGTTGAGTATCGATGAATTGATGGAGGTTTCAGGTGGGGCCCTAAGACCCGGGAGCAATTCGCCACAAAGACCTGGCACTTGTGTGGGCTGCACATGTTCACCAGGAGGCGTGGATTATTGCAGCGATTGATAGATGGATTGTCGCTATGTATTCGCGATCTCGGGCATTGGAAATGCCCGAGATTTTACTGGATTGGAGATAATATGAATCGCATTCTGTCCGCTATTTTTCTCGCGCTACTTTTTTTTCCTACAAGCGCACTGACTCGTGATGTAAAAAGCAGTGGAGGCACACCGAACAACCAAGCGCTGACGAGTTTGTATGACGCCGATCAAGCGGAGCGCGCTGCGCTTATGAAGCTTCCGGCGCGCGATCAACAGACTGCCGGGGCCAAGGTGTGGGCCCAGGATGCTATTCGCGTCAAAAAAACAAAAGGACTGCTTTCACGCGGAGAAATAAATTCACCGGAAGACTACTGGCACGCAGCCTTCATCATGCAACATGGCGAAAGCATCGATGATATTCGCCTTGCGTTTTCCCTTGGCGTGATTGCCGCAACGCTGGCCCCCGATAAGGCGAAATATAAATGGATAGCCGCCGCGGCGTGGGATCGTATTCTAACCATGAAAAAGCAACCGCAATGGTACGGAACTCAATACATAAGAGACCCCAAAACAGGAAAGGCAATCCAAGCCCCTGTCGCTGAAGGAGTGGTGACTGATGCCGAAAGGACGGCACTAGGCATTGTGGGGCCAAAATAATATTTGGCAAAACGAGACCACCAAGCAAGTACATTTCCATGGAATGGCTTCACTCGAAGCGGGAAAGCCAATCGCAATAACTTCATGATTAGATGTCCATACCGAATATGGAATTTAATCACACGATAAATCCACTAGGAAACCATGGCGCTCTTTACAACTAAGGAAATTGCCGCGGAACGACTGCACACATGCTTCTCTTGCGAGCATATCTCAGCTTCCATTCCTCGTATTTGCACGAAGTGCTCGTGCTATATGCGAGCAAAGGTTCAGTTGCGCATTGCGTCGTGCCCGTTGGGCAAATGGGCACGAGCCCCCTTGTTGAAAAGCAAAGTAGCGAGCTATGCCGACTACTGGCACGAGGAAAATAATGTGATCGCCAGCGAGACTTCTGATGTCTCTCAGAATAATGTCACGAATGCGATCAGCATGAACCATAAGGAGGCATCTGTTCAGAATGAAAAATAATTCCATCCTGATCACAACGGAGCCAAGCGACATTCACGCAGCCTGCGTAATGCTGGCTATCCGAGAGCTGGGACATAAGGCTGACATTCTTTTAATGGGCGATATACCTGAGCGCGCTCGATTGTCGATGGATTTAACCGGTGGTGATCTAAAAACAACCGTAGTGGAACACTTGAGCGGGAGCAACTATCTTGCTGACTATTCGACTCTTTGGTGCAGAAGACGGCCATCCCCCAAGATATCACGCGATCGCATACACCCAGCGGATATCGACATGGCAATCAATGAGTCGAAGGAGCACGTTAAGGCTTTTTATTGTCTAGCGGAACGAGTCTTAGTCTGCGTCAACGGATTCCGCGAGACAGCATATGCTGAGATCAAGCTCAACCAAATCCATTGTGCCGCCAAGGTGGGCTTTAGATTTCCGAGAACACTGCTGTCCAACGACCCAGATCGTATCCGTGGCTTCATGTCCTCGCTTCCAGATGGATCCAGGGCGATATACAAGCCCTACCAATCACCCATCTGGCAATCCGGTACGAGTGTTGCGTTTGGCTATACCTCGGTGGTTGGGCCTAACGATCTCCCAATAGACTCAGTCCTGCAACTGACTCCGGGAATCTTCCAAGAGTATATTGAGAAAAAATATGAACTTCGCATCATATGGATGGGAGGAAGGGCGATTGCAGTAAGAATCGACTCCCAGGATATTCCCGACGCTCAAATTGACTGGAGAGCAGCGCAAAACAACCCGGACATCAAGCTGACAGAAGTAAGCTTGCCTCACGAAGTGATGACTAGGTGTGCGCGCCTAATGAATGACCTGTCACTTTGGTTTGGCTGCATCGATATGATCTTCGCAGAGAACGGAGAATATGTTTTTCTGGAGGTTAATTCAATGGGGCAATTTCTTTGGATCGAAAGCATAAATCCAGAAATCCAGCTACTGGATGCGTTCGTACAATTCATTCTAGACCCCCAAAAGTTCTCTAATCGCTATGAAAAATTTGGGTTGAATTTTGGCGAATATGCACAGGAAGCTCAGGCATTCCTACTAAGCTTGCAGGGGGCTAGACAAGATCAACTTGCCTCAACGTTCGTGCACAATGAATGATTATTTCCATGCGTATTTCGGATATCTAGTCGGTTAATCTTGCCTTATTCATACGTTTACATGACTACCCAATCGTCTAAAATAGTTGTTATGCTTATGGTGATTAATCGTCGTGAGCGGGAAAGACAACAGGTAAATGCAGAAATTCGCCCGTGAATATGGCCCAATCCGAAGCCGCCGAATGCGGCCTTGCTTCACTGGCAATGGTGGCGGGCGCACATGGCCTGCAACTTTCGCTGGCCGAGTTGCGCCAACGTTTCCCGCTTTCTCTCAAAGGCGCCAAGCTCAACCAAATCATCCATATTGCCCAGCAACTGGGGTTTTCTACCCGCCCGTTGCGACTGGATATGGACGATTTGGGAAAATTGAAACTGCCCTGCATCCTGCACTGGGATTTCAACCATTTTGTGGTGTTGGTGAAGGTGGGGCGCAACAAGGTCACGATTCTTGACCCCGCCATCGGCGAGAGGACACTTTCATTTGCCGAAGTGTCTGACCATTTCACCGGGGTAGCGCTGGAGCTGACGCCAACTACCGCGCTCACGCCGCGCAAGGCAGCGCCTGCGGTGTCTGTGCGCCAGCTGACGGGGCGCGTAACAGGATTGTGGCGAACACTTGGACAACTGTTGGTGCTGTCGGTGGCCTTGCAGGTGTTTGTGGTGCTGGCGCCATTTTTCATGCAATGGGTGGTGGATCAGGTTTTGGTGTCCGCCGACAAGAGTTTATTGACGGTGCTGGGGTTGGGCTTTGGGTTGGCGCTGCTGCTGCAAATTGGCATTGGCCTGTTGCGCGGCTGGTCGGTGGTGTATCTGTCATCACGATTGGGTGTGCAGTGGATGGGCAATGTGTTCGCGCATGCGTTGCGGTTGCCGTTGGATTTTTTCGAGAAACGCCACTTGGGGGATATCACCTCGCGCATGGCTTCGGTGCAAGCCATTCAGCACACCCTGACCACGAGTTTTGTCGAAGCATTGATCGATGGCCTGATGGCAGTGGTGACGTTTGCCCTGATGCTGGTCTATAGCTGGAAGCTTGCATGCGTCACGCTGCTGGCCGTGGTGTTGTATGCCGGTATCCGCCTGCTGGCCTATCGCCCGTTGCGCGATGGCACCGAACGGCAACTGGTGGCCTCTGCCAAGCAGCAAACTCATCTGCTGGAATCGCTGCGCGGCATGCAAAGCGTCAAACTGGCGGGTGCTGAAGGCTTGCGCCGCAGCACGTATGACAACCTGATGGTGGACACGGTTAATCAGGATGTGCGCATTGCGCAGATGGGCTTGGGCTTTAACAGCGCCAGCCAATTGGTGTTTGGCGTTGAACGCATCGCAGTGATCTGGATTGGGGCGCTGCTGGCGCTTGATAATGTGTTTTCGGTGGGCATGCTGATTGCGTTTTTGGCTTACAAAGACCAGTTCGCGCAGCGCATGGGCGCGCTGATCGACAAAGGTATTGAGTTCCGCATGTTGCGCCTGCACGGCGAACGCCTGGCCGACATCGTACTGACCACGCCGGAAGATGCAGAGCAATTACCAGAAGTGCCTGCACCGCATGAGGCCTCCATCGAAGTAGAGAATCTGAGTTTTCGTTACGCCGACGGTGAGCCGTGGGTGTTGAAGGCGTTGAGCTTGCGCATTGAGGCTGGGGAATCAGTGGCCATTGTGGGTGCATCGGGTTGCGGTAAAACTACTTTGGTGAAACTGCTATTGGGTTTGCTCAAACCCAGCGAAGGCAGCATCCGCATCGGTGGGCTGGATTTGCACAAAGTAGGCCCCGCCAATATCCGCAAGATCGTGGGCGCGGTGATGCAGGATGACCAACTGTTTGGCGGCAGTCTGGCCGACAACATCAGTTTCTTTGATACGCAGCTCGATCAAGCACGGGTGGAACAAGCCGCGCGCATGGCCGCTGTGCATGCCGAAATCATGGCGATGCCGATGGGCTACCACAGCCTGATTGGCGATATGGGCAGCTCACTTTCGGGTGGACAAAAGCAGCGCGTGATTCTGGCACGTGCGTTATATCGCAACCCGAAATTATTGTTCCTTGACGAAGCCACCAGCCATCTGGATGTGGCCAATGAGCAGCTGGTCAACACAGCTGTGAAGCAATTGGATGTCACCAAAGTGATTGTGGCGCACCGCCCCGAAACCATTGCCAGTGCTGACAGGGTACTGGTGATGCACGGCGGCAAGGTGGTGCAGGAAATACGCCCGGAACGGGCGCAGGCAACACACACCGCGCAAGAAGTGGATGCGGTGGCGGCGTAAGGGCTGATGCGTACTACGGCCGGGCGGCATCCCCATTTTTCAATGCATTGAATTGAAAAGGGCTGGATCCCGGCTTTCGCCGGGATGACGGGATTATTTCCGGAACGGCAAAATTATTCCCGAGATGACGGAATTTTGTCCCGAAATGACAGGAATCACTCAGGCTCACCCTAAGAAAAAGCCGCCACCGCCTGCGTCATCTGCGCCAGTGCTTGCATCAGCAAGGGTCGTGGCAAGCCAAAATTAAGCCGCACATGGCCCTGCCCGCCGTCGCCGCAATCAGCGCCGTCGGTCATTGCCACGCGGGCGTGCTGGCGGAAGAACGCCTGCGGTGTGGGTGATAGCGCCAGTGCGCGGCAATCCAGCCATGCCAGATAGGTGCCTTGTGCGGGCAGATAGCCAATCTGCGGCAGGTGCGCGGCCAAATGCCGGGTCAACAGATCGCGGTTGCCCTGCAAATACGGCAGCACCTGCTGCCGCCACGGCTCGCCCTGCGCCCATGCGGCGGTGTGCGCGATCACGCCAAAGGTGGCGGTGGCATCGTTGACGCGGTGGCCAATGCGCCGCCACCGCGCGCGGTCTTGATCGTTGGTGAGCACCAATTGCGCGCACTTCAAGCCGGCCAGATTCCACATTTTCGAGGCTGAGATCGCGCTGATGGCATGCGTTGCGGCCACCTCGTTCACGGCGGCATATGGCACATGCTGCTGCCCTTCGAACACCAGCGGCGCGTGGATTTCATCGGAAAACACGCGTGCGCCGTGGCGGTCCACAATCGCACTGATGCGCGCCAATTCCTCACGGGTATAGACCTTGCCAATCGGGTTGTGCGGGTTGCACAGCAGCAACAGCCCGGCGCCACCGGCAAATGCGGCGTCCAGTCCGGCTTCATCCATCTGCCAGCCGTCTTGCGTGCGCAGCATCGGCAGCTGGATCACCGGGTTGCCCACCCAGTTCAAAATCGGGATGAAGGGCATGTAGCACGGCACCGGCACGATGACGGGCGTGCCCGCCGGCAGGAAATGCCGCAGCACCACTTCCAGCGCGCTCAGCACATCGGGCATCACGTTGACGTCATCGGGACGGATCGCCCAGCCGTGCTGCGCCAACTGCCACTGCGCGCAGGCTTCGCCCAAGTCTTGCAGCAATTTGGGCGTGAGGTAGCCGGTGAGGCCATCAGCCATGGCTTTATCTAACGCCTGGCGGATCGGCGGCGCCAGACCAAAGTCCATTTCCGCCACAAATGCCCCGATGCAGCCGGGAAACGCCGTCCATTTGCGGCTGCCTGCCGCCACCAACTGGGCGGCACTGAGGCTATCGAACGCTGCTGTATCCACTGCCGGAACTCCCTTGCAACACCAGGATGGCGGGCCTGCCGTGTATGCCGGCAGCCCAAACTGAGGCCAGAATAACCGGGCGCTTGGGCGATTCCCGCTACAATCCGCGCCCAAGCACCATTCCAAAGGATAGTTCGCCATGACCGACGCCACCTGGCTGCACGAAAATTTTGACAAAGCCGGTTCGTCGATCGGCTTCCGCGTCACCCGCAAGCTGGACGAGGTGCAGTCGCCGTTCCAGAAGATCGAGATCTTTGAGTCGACCGACTGGGGCAACGTCATGCTGATCGACGGCGCGATGATGCTGACCACCCGCGACAACTTCCTGTACCACGAAATGATGGCGCACCCGGCACTGTTCACCCACGCCAACCCCAAGCGCGTGGTGATCATCGGCGGTGGCGATTGCGGCACGCTGCGCGAGGTGCTGCGCCATCCGGGCGTGGAAAAGGCCGTGCAGTGCGACATCGACGAGCAGGTGACGCGGATGGCGGAGAAATACTTCCCCGAGCTGTGCGAATCCAATGCCGACCCGCGCGCCGAATTGTTGTGGGACGACGGCATCGCCTACATGGCCAACTGCGCGCCGGGCAGCGTGGATATCGTGATTGTCGATTCCACCGACCCGGTGGGCCCGGCCGAAGGGTTGTTCAACAAGGATTTCTTCGCCAGCTGCCACCGCGCAC
>DAORUL010000075.1:0-8437 GCA_035433165.1 Thermomonas sp.
CCGAGGGTGAGCTGCACATTCGCGCCGCAGTTCTTGATCGCTTGCGAGTCGGTGTTGGCGGTGATGAACTCCACCCCGATCACATTGCTGTTGACCATGTGCGCCACCGCATTGCCGCCGCCGCCGCCGACGCCGATGACCTTGATGACCGCATTGGGTGCCACTTGGTTGACCAATTCGAAATGTGCCATGTCCGTGTCCTATTGTTGTTTTGATGTGTTTTTGTGAAACCAGAAATTCGTTACTTATTCGTCTTCACTGCACGCCTTCACTGCTCGACTTCATCGCATGTCAAAACTCGCCGCGAAACCACTTCAATGCCTTGCCAATCAAGCCACCAACCTTGCCGGCGGGGAGGGTCGGGCGCTTGGGATGTTCCATCTGCGCGCCCATCAGCAGCAGGCCCACGCCGGTGGCGTGCACCGGGTTGCCCACCACTTCACCCAAGCCGGTCACGTGCTGCGGAATGCCGATGCGCACCGGCATTTGCAGCATCTCTTCGGCTAACTCCACCACCCCTTCCATCTTGGCTGCGCCGCCGGTCAGCACCATGCCTGCGCGTACGCGCTGTTCGAAACCGCTGCGCCGCAACTCGGCCTGCACCATTTCGAAAATTTCTTCGTAACGTGCTTGCACCGCTTGCGCCAGGGCTTGCCGCGGCATCCGGCGCGGCGGCCGGTCGCCCACGCTTTCGACCTGGATGCTTTCTTCGGCGCGCGCATACTGCACCAGCGCACAGGCGTATTTGACCTTGATGTCTTCGGCATGCGGTGTTGGCGTGCGCAACATGTGCGCGATGTCTTCGGTGACCTTGTCGCCGGCCATCGCCAGGTTCGCGGTATGGCAGATCGCGCCCTGCATGAACACGGCGATGTCGGTGGTACCCGCGCCCATGTCCACCATCACCACGCCCAGCTCCTTTTCATCACTGGTCAACACTGCCGTGCTGGAGGCCAGTGAAGACAACACCAGCTCGTCCACCTGCAAGTCGCAACGCTGCACGCATTTGCTGATGTTCTGCGCCGCCGACTGCGCGCACGTGACCAGATGCGCGTGCACTTCCAGACGCACGCCGGTCATGCCCACGGGGTTGCGGATGCCTTCCTGCGAATCATCCAGCACATACTCACGAGGGATGGCATGCAGGATTTTTTGATCGGCCGGGATGGCGACAGCCTTGGCCGCTTCCAGCACGCGCTCAAGATCGGCGTGGGTGACTTCGCCATCGCGAATCGGCACGATCCCGGGCGAGTTTTTGCACTGCACGTGGTTACCTGAAATGGAGGCATACACGCTGCTGACTTCGCAGCCGGCCATGAGCTCGGCCTCTTCGACTGCGCGCTGGATGGATTGCACGGTGGAATCGATATCCACTACCACCCCACGGCGCAGCCCGCGCGATTCATGCGAGCCGATACCGATCACCTCGATCGGCTCACCCGGTGCGTATTCGCCGACCAGTGCGGTGACCTTGGAGGTGCCGATGTCGAGCCCGACGATCAGCGATTTGTCGCCCTTGCGATTCATGTGTTGGAGCCGTGATGAGGTGTGGAGGAAGGTGCGCCGCGCGGCGATTGCGTGCCGACTGCGCCGCCGGGGCTGGCATGGAGGGCCTCAGGCGCCGCCCAGGTCAGTGCAAAACCGTTGGTGTAACGCAGGTCCGCGCGCTGCAAACGGCGCGTGGTGTTTTGTGCGAGCAAGTTGGGCAGCAGTGCAGCAAAGCGCTCCATGCGCAACTGCGCATCGTTGCGCCCCAGCACCAGCTGGGTGCCATCGTGCAGGGTGACCGACCAGCTGCCGCGCCGATCCAGCGCCACGCCCAGCACCCCGCCCGCATTGGCCAGTTGCTGTTGCGCCTGGTGATACAGCGCCACCACTTCCGGCACCCGGGCTTCCGGGCCATCCAACAGCGGCAAACCTGCGGGCAGCTGCAATTTTCCGGCCGGGAAAAGCCGCCCATTTTCGGACAGCAAGCGTGTTGCCCCCCAGCGTGCGACCGGTTTGAATTCGCGAATCCGCACTTCCAGCACATCCGGCCAGTGTTTGCGCACTTCCGCCTGCTCTACCCACGGCAGGCGATTGACCGCTTGCTGCACCTGGCCCAACTCCACCGCAAAAAAACCACGCTGCGCCAGTGGCATCACCACTGCCTGCAATTGCGCGCGATCGACCCGTTGCACCGGCCCGGTTACCCGCAAGGTGCGCAGCGGCCAATGAGCCGCGCCCATCCACCCTTCGACCACAGCCACCACCGGCAACGCGATCAGCGCCACCGCCAGCAGCCAAGCCAAGGGGCGCAGCAAGGCTCTCACAAGGTCTGCTCCAGGATCATCCAGCACAGGTCTTCAAAGCTGATGCCGAGTTGACGTGCAGCCTTTGGCACCAGCGAGTGGCTGGTCATGCCCGGCGCGGTGTTGACTTCAAGCAGCAGCAATTTGCCGCTGCTGCGTTCCCGCATCACATCCACCCGTCCCCAGCCACTGCAACCTGCGGCCAGGAATGCATCCACTGCCAACTGCCCAATCACGATGTCTTCTGCGCCGTCCAGTCCAGGACACAGGTACTGGGTGTCTTCGGCGATGTATTTGGCGTTGTAGTCATACCAGCCGCCCTTGGGCACGATGCGGATCGACGGCAGGGCTTGGGTGCCCAAAATGCCCACGGTCAGTTCATCACCGATGACCATTTGTTCCATCAGCATCTCACCGCCATAGGCGCGTGCAACCGCGATGGCGGCATCGATATCGTCCAGTGTCTCCACCCGCGCCACGCCGACGCTGGAGCCTTCGCTGGATGGCTTGACGAACACCGGCAAGCCCAATTCCAACGCCGCCGCACGCAAATCGGCACCTGCTTGCAAACGCCGATACTGTGGCGTGGGCAGACCGGCACTCAGCCACACTTGCTTGGTGCGAATCTTGTCCATGGTCAGCGCACTGCCCAGCACGCCAGAACCGGTGTACGGCACTTCGAAGCCTTGCAACAAACCTTGCAACACGCCGTCTTCACCGCCGCCTTTGTTGCCGTGCAGGATGTTGAACACGCGATCAAACTGGCCGTGCACCAAGGCATCCAGCAAGGCCGGAATGCCATCCACCGGATGTGCATCCACACCGCGTGCACGCAATGCCTCCAGCACGTTACGGCCCGAATCCAGCGACACTTCGCGCTCGCTGCTGCTGCCGCCCATCAACACTGCAACGCGGCCAAATAGCTGCGGGTCATTCCCGTGCGGCTTGTGGCTGTGGGTAGCGGTCATGCCCCTGCTCCTTGCAAACCTTCACGCGCAATCAATTGCGCAGCGGCACCAATGTCACCGGCGCCCATCAGCAACAACAGGTCGCCATCGTGCAAGACACCCGGCAATACCGTGCGCAATTCGCTGGCCGCGCTGACCACCACCGGATCCACCCGTCCGCGGGTGCGGATGGAACGCGCCAACGATTTCGCATCGGCCCCCGCAATCGGCGCTTCGCCGGCCGGATACACCTCGGTCAACACCAGCGCATCCACACTTGACAACACGGCCGCGAATTCATCGAACAAGTCCCGTGTCCGCGAATAGCGATGCGGCTGAAACGCCACCACCAAGCGCTTGTCCGGCCAGCCGCCACGCGCGGCGGCGAACACTGCGGCCAACTCTTTCGGGTGATGGCCGTAGTCATCGACCAATGCCACTTCACCACCTTCTGCCAGGGCCAGTGTGGCCAGCTGGTTGAAGCGGCGGCCAATGCCTTCGAATTTCTCGAATGCGCGTGCAATCGCCGCATTCGGCACGCCCAGCTGCCAACCGATTGCGGCGGCGGCCAATGCGTTCTGCACGTTGTGGCGGCCCGGCAACGCCAGCGTGCAGGCCGTGCGCGAACCATCCGGCAGGCACAGGGTGAAGTGCATGCGCGCGCCTTGTTGCTGGATGTCGGCGGCACGCACATCGGCCTCGTGTGAGAAGCCATAGGTAACGATATGGCGTGGCGTGGCATGTGCCAATTGCGCCACTTCGTCATCGTCGATGCACAGCACGGCCAGCCCGTAAAACGGCAGGCGATGCAGGAACTCGGCAAACGCCTGCTTGACCCGCTCGAAATCGCCGCCGTAATTTTCCAGATGGTCGGCATCGATATTGGTGATGACCGCCACCGCCGGGTTCAGGCGCAGGAAGCTGCCGTCGCTCTCGTCGGCTTCGGCCACCAACCAATCGCCTTTGCCCAACCGCGCATTGGCACCGGCGGCAAGCAACTTGCCACCAATCACGAAGGTGGGATCCAACTCGCCTTCGGCCAGCACGCTGGCGGTCAGCGAGGTAGTGGTGGTCTTGCCGTGGGTGCCGGCCACTGCCACACCGCGCTTGAAGCGCATCAATTCGGCCAGCATTTCCGCGCGCGGCACCACCGGGATGCGTTGCGCGCGTGCTTCCAGCAACTCCGGATTGTCCGGCTTGATCGCGCTGGACACCACCACGCAATCGGCGTCCAGCACATTGGCCGACGCATGGCCCTGATGGATGACGATACCGAGCGAGGCCAGCCGTTTGGTGACTGCATTGTCGGCATTGTCGGAGCCACTGACTTGATAGCCCAGCGTGCACATGACCTCGGCAATGCCGCTCATGCCCACCCCGCCGATGCCGACGAAGTGCACCTGCGGGAAGGCCTGCGCAGGCGTATTGATGCCTTGCAGATGCAGGCGATTGACGGCCATTACGCGGCCTCCTTGATCAGGGTTGCAAGCACGGCATCGGCCACGCGATCGGCGGCATCGGGGCGCGCCAACGCACGCGCAGCGCATGCCATCGAAAGACGTTTTTGCGGATCGGCGCACAGCTCGGCCAATACCGCTTGCAATTGCGCCGGCAGTTGCCCGGACTGCGGCAGCAGCAGTGCTGCACCGCGCTCCACAAGATATTCGGCATTGCGGGTTTGGTGGTCATCCACCGCCTGCGGGAACGGCACCAGCACACTGCCCACACCCACCGCACACAGCTCCGCCAGCGTCAGTGCACCGGCGCGGCACACCACCAGATCTGCCCACGCATAGGCACCGGCCATGTCGGCGATAAACGGTTCGACATGCGCTGCCACACCAGCATCGGCATACGCCTTGCGGGCATCGTCCAGCATCTTTTCCCCGGCTTGATGCACCACCTGCACCGGCAGACCCAATGCAGCCACCGCTTGTGGCACCGCCGTATTCAAGGCGCGTGCACCTTGGCTGCCGCCCAGGACCAGCAAGCGCAATGCACCTGCGTGCACGAAGTCGCGCTGCGCGGGTGGATCGACCTGGGCAATCGCGGCGCGTACCGGATTCCCCACCAATGTTTCCCTGGCGAAGGTTTGCGGAAACCCCACCAAGACCTGCCGTGCGAATTTTGCCAATGTTTTGTTGGTCATGCCGGCAGCACGATTTTGTTCATGCACCAGCAGCGGAATGCCGGCCAGGCGCGCCGCCAGACCACCGGGGCCTGCGGCATAACCACCGAAGCTGATCACCGCATCGGGCTTGCGCAGTTTCAGTACGCGCGTTGCCGCACGCACTGCACCGAGTACGCGCAGCGGCGCACCCAACAAGGTCAACAGGCCTTTCCCGCGCACGCCTTTCACCGCAATGGTGTCGATGGCGATGTCCTGCGGCGGCACCAAGCGCGTTTCCATGCCGCCGTCGGCTCCCAGCCAGCGCACTTGCGCACCGCGCGCGCGCAACGCTTGCGCGACCGCAAGACCGGGGAAAATATGACCGCCCGTCCCGCCGGCCATCACCAGAATCAGGGGCGCATGCGGGCTCAACGCGCCCTCCGCATCGCGGCCATCGCCGCCGACTCAACGGAGGGTTTGCCCACCACGGGCTCGACCCGCTGACGCAAGCGCGAGGCTGCGCGAACACTGTCTTGCGCCGATGGCAGCGGCTGCGCAACCAGTGGCGGTGCGCCCACCGATGCCGCATGCGACACCCCGCGACGAATGGCCACCTGGCGCGCGGCGCGGTCGTACTCATACGAAACACGCAACAGCAAACCCATGGCGGCACAGGTCATCAGCACGCTGGAACCCCCGTACGACACCAGCGGCAAGGTCAGCCCCTTGGTCGGCAACACGCCCAGATTGACGCCCATCGATACCAGACTTTGCAGCGCCATCCACAGCGCGATGCCAAACGCCAGATAGCCGGAAAAATGCCGCTTCATCTCCACGCATTTCAGGCCCAACCAAAACGCACGCCCGGCCAACAGCACATACAAGCCAATCACCGCGCACACGCCGGCCAGCCCCAGTTCTTCCGCGGTCACCGAAAAAATGAAGTCGGTATGTGCTTCCGGCAGGTACGACAGCTTTTGCACGGATGCGCCCAAGCCCACACCGAACCATTCGCCGCGACCAATCGCCATCAGTGCATTGCTGAGTTGATAACCCGCACCCAATTGGTCTTGCCACGGGTCCATGAACGACGTCACGCGGCGCATGCGATACGGCTCGAAATACACCAGCGCCGCCAAGATAGGCAGCAAAACGGTCACCGGCGCGATCAGGCGCTTGATCGGCGCCCCCCCCAGCACCAGCATGCAGGCGGTGATGCCCAGCAGCAGCACCGATGAACCAAAGTCGGGCTGGATCAGCAGCATCCCCACCAGCAGCACCACCACGCCCGCCGGCTTCAGCATGCCGTACCACTTCACCGCCACGTCTTCGTTGTAGCGCTTCAAATAGCTGGCCAGCCAGATGATGTAAAACACTTTCACCATTTCAACCGCTTGAAAGCCGGCGGGACCCAGATAGATCCAACGGCGTGCGCCATTGACGGATTTGCCCACGAACGGCAACCACACCATCGCCAACACCACAAAGCAGCCCAGCAGCAGCCATTGGCTGTATTTTTCGACGGTCTTCAGCTCCACCCGCATCACCAGCAGCGCCGTGACCAGCCCGCAACTCATGAACACGACGTGCCGGCTCAGGAAGTACCATGGTCCTGCGTTTTGGCCACCGCCGGCAATCGCTGCCGAGCCCACCATCACCAAGCCCAAGCTGGCCAGTGCCACCATCGCCGCCAGCAGCCACGGATCAAAGCGGCCACTGATTTCATCGTGGCGCGTGGCCTGCCGCACATTGTCCGTCCCGACGGCGTTCATCAGCGCACCTTCAACGTGGCAAGCCCGACCAATACCAGCACCACGCTGATGATCCAGAAGCGCACGATCACGCGCGGCTCCGGCCAGCCTTTCAGTTCGAAGTGGTGGTGGATGGGTGCCATCCGGAACACGCGCTTGCCGGTGAGCTTGAAGCTGGCGACCTGGATCATCACCGACAGGGTTTCGATCACGAAGATCCCGCCCATCAGCACCAAGACCAACTCCTGACGCACGATCACCGCGATGGTGCCCAGCACCGCGCCCAGCGCCAGCGCGCCGATATCGCCCATGAACACCATCGCCGGGTAGGTGTTGAACCACAAAAACCCAAGCCCGGCACCGGCAATCGCGGTGCAGATGATGATCAGCTCACCCGCGCCCGGCACCCGCGGGATTTGCAGATATTGGGCAAAGGTGGCGTTGCCCGAGGCGTACGCGAACACGCCCAGCGCACAGGCCACCAGCACGGTGGGCATGATCGCCAGGCCATCAAGGCCATCGGTCAAATTGACCGCGTTGGAGAACCCGACAATCCAGAAGTAGGCAATCGCCACAAACCCGATACCCGCCATCGGCAGTGCAATGGATTTGAACAGCGGCACATAGAAGGTGGTCGCCGCCGGCACATCGGCAAACGCGAACAAATAGATCCCCGCCGCCAAACCCAGCACCGATTGCAATGCGTACTTGGTGCGCGAACGCATGCCATTGGGGTCGCGCTTGACGATCTTGATCCAGTCATCGGCCCAGCCAATGGCGCCGAAGCCCAGCATCACCACCAGCACCACCCACACATATTTGTTGCGCAGATCACCCCACAGCAGCACGGTGGCGGTGATCGAAGACAGAATCAGCGCGCCACCCATGGTGGGCGTGCCGGCCTTGGAAAAATGCGACTGCGGGCCATCCTTGCGAATCGGCTGACCACCCTTGAGCGTGGCCAGATAGCGAATCATCCGCGGCCCCCACCACAGCGAAAAGGCGAGCGAGGTCAGCGCCGCCAGAATGGCGCGGAACGTGAGGTAGTTGAACAAGTTGAAGTGACCGTGCAACTGTTCCAGCCAGCGCGTGAGTTCAAGCAGCATCGGTGGTGTTCTCCTTGCCGCTTTCGGCATCGCGCGCCAGCAGCGCGGTCACAATCTTGTCCATCGCGCTGCCGCGCGAGCCTTTCACCAGCACCGTCACTCCTGCATGCAATGCACTGCCTAGTGCATCGGCCAATACGGCATGGCTGTCAAACTGCTGCGCATCTGTACCGAACGCGTTGGCGGCGTGTGCGCTCAGTGGCCCCAGCGTGAACAGCCGGGCAATGCCGGC
>DAORUL010000076.1:0-8269 GCA_035433165.1 Thermomonas sp.
TGCCTTCCACACTGAGGTGAGGAAGCAGGGCGCTGTGCTGGAACACCATGCCCACGGCACGGCGGTGCGCGGGCAGGCGAAATTGCGGGGCTTGCCAGCGTTCGCCGGCAATCTGCACCTGCCCACTGGCCGCCGGCTCCAACCCGGCGATGGCGCGCAGCAAGGTGCTTTTGCCGCAACCCGAGGGGCCAAACACCACCGTGGTGCCTTGCATGGGCAGGTGCAGGTCGGCGTGCAGTTGGAACGCGCCGCGTACCAGCCGCAGGGAAATTTCCAGCGTGTTTGCGGGCTCAGCCATGCAGCACCGCCGTGCGCCGTCCCAGCCACTGCATCACCAGCAGCAGCGCAAACGAAAACGCCAACAAGCAGGCCGCCAGCACATGTGCGTCGGCATACGCCATTGCTTCCACTTGGTCGTACAGCAACACCGAGAGCACGCGGGTCTGGCCTTCGATATTGCCGCCCACCATCAACACCACGCCAAATTCGCCCACCGTATGCGCAAAGCCGAGCAGGCTGGCGGTGAGCAGCGAGGGCCGCGACAGTGGCAACACCACGCTGAAAAACCGGTCCAGCGGGCCGGCGCGCAAACTGGCGGCGGCGTCCAACGTGTCCGTTGCAATGGCAGCAAACCCGGCCTGCAGTGGATGCACCACAAACGGCATCGAATACAGCACCGAGGCCAGCAATAGCCCATTGAAGGTGAACGCCAGACTGCCCAGCCCCAGTGCCTGCGTGAGCTGCCCAATCGGGCCAGCAGGCGCCAGCCCGATCAGCAGATAAAACCCCAGCACGGTCGGTGGCAGCACCATCGGCAATGCCACCACTGCACCTACCGGCGCACGCCAGAATGAGCGGCTACGCGCCAGCCACCACGCCAGCGGCATGCCCACAATCAGCAAAATCACGGTGGTGAACCCCGACAGTTTCAGGGTCACCCAGACCGCGGCGATCCAGGCGGGGGTGTCGGCCTGCATGGGTGATCAGTCGTAACCCAGCGCGTGGATCTGTTTTTGCGCGGCCGGGCTTTGCAGGTATTTCATGAAGCCGCGTGCCGCCGGATTCCTGTTGCCATGCTGGAGCAACACTGCGCTTTGCACGATGGGCGAATGCCAGTTGGCGGGCACATCCCAGCCCGAACCGGGCTTGCCCTGCTTGCCTGCCTGCACTACCAGCGAGCGCGGCAACAGGCCCAGCGGTGCGGCACCGCTGATCACAAACTGCGTCGCCTGGCCCACGTTTTCACCCAACACCAGTTTGGGCTCCAGTTCCACCCAGCGGCGTACGTAGTTCAAGGTTTCGCGGGCGGCTTCGCCATAGGGTGCCAGCGCCGGGTTGGCAATGGCCAAACGTTCGATATGACCTTTGCGCAGCAAGGCCTCGCCATCGGTCACGGCGTCGCGATCGCGGCTCCACAACACCAGCCGGCCGATGGCGTAGTCGTACACGGTGTTGCCATCGGCCATGCCTTCATCGGCCAAGCGCCGTGGTGTGGCGGCATCGGCTGACAGCAACACGTCGAACGGTGCGCCATTGTGAATCTGCGCATACAGCTTGCCGGTGGAGGCGGCACTGACTTCGATGCGATGCCCTGTCTGCTTGGAATACGCGCGGCCCAGTTGGCGGGCGGCATCGGCAAAATTGGAGGCCACTGCCAAGCGGGCCAGCGGCGGCGGTGGCGGTTTGGGTTTGCTGGTGAGCGGCGCGGCCGCGGGCGTTGTCGCAGCCGCAGCGGGCGTTGCCGCTGTCGGCTTGGCGGCGGTCGCTTGTGGCTTGGCCGGCGGGCTGGCTTGTGCGGCGGCCGCCAGTGTCGTGCAAGGCAGCGCCAAGGCTGCCGAAACCAACCATCCCAGAATCCATCCACGCTTCATGTTCAGCATCCGGTTGCGACGTTGCGTGAAGTCTATCCGGTTGCTTCGATGCCGGTGCTGGCGAGGCCCGGCTATAATCCCCGATTCGTCAATTTCTGGTGCGTCCGCGTGTTCGAATCCCTGACCCAGCGCCTGTCCGGCACGATTGAACGCCTGCGTGGCCGTGGCCGCCTGAGCGAATCCAATATCAGCGAAGCCGTGCGCGAGGTGCGAATCGCCCTGCTGGAAGCCGACGTGGCGCTGCCGGTGGTGCAAGCCTTGATCCAGCGCATCAAGGTGCGCGCGGTGGGGCAGGAAGTGTTGCGCTCGCTGTCGCCGGGCCAGGTGCTGGTCAGGATCGTGCGTGACGAATTGGCCATGGTGATGGGCGCGCAGGCGTCCGACCTGAACCTCAATGTGCCGGCCCCCGCGGTGATTTTGATGGCCGGTCTGCAAGGCGCGGGCAAGACCACCACGGTGGCCAAGCTGGCCAAGCACCTGAAGGAAAAGCGCAAGAAGAAGGTGATGGTGGTGTCCGCCGACGTCTATCGGCCGGCCGCCATCGAGCAGCTGCAAACGCTGGCCGGACAGGTGGGCGCGATCTTTTTCCCGTCCGACGTTTCGCAAAAACCCGAGGCCATCGTCAAAGCCGCGATTGACGAGGCGCGCAAGACGTTTGCCGATGTACTGATTGTCGATACCGCCGGCCGCACCAGCATTGACGCCGCGATGATGGCCGAAATCAAGGCGCTGCATGGCGCGGTGAACCCGGTTGAAACCTTGTTCGTGGTCGATTCGATGACCGGCCAGGATGCTGCCGTCACCGCCAAGCACTTTGGCGAGGCATTGCCGTTGACCGGCGTGGTGCTGACCAAGACCGATGGCGATGCGCGCGGTGGCGCGGCGCTCTCGGTGCGCTACATCACCGGCAAACCGATCAAATTTGTCGGCGTGGGCGAGAAGCCCGACGGCCTGGACGTGTTCCATCCCGAGCGCGCCGCCGGCCGCATCCTCGACATGGGCGACGTGTTGTCGCTGGTCGAGCAAGTGGAATCGCAGGTCGATCAAGACAAAGCCAAAAAACTGGCCGAGAAAGTGGCCAAGGGCAAGAAATTCGATCTCAACGACATGCGCGACCAGCTTGAACAAATGCAGAACATGGGCGGCCTGTCCGGCTTGATGGACAAGCTGCCGGGCATGGGTCAGGTGCCGGAGTCGGTCAAGCAGCAAGTGACCGGCAAGGAAGTGCCGCGAATGATCGCCATCATCAATTCGATGACCAAAAAAGAACGCCGCAACCCGGATTTGCTCAACGGCTCGCGGCGCGCACGGGTGGCACGCGGCAGCGGGCTCACCCCGGCCGACGTCAACAAAGTGCTCAAGCAATACCAGCAGATGGAAAAAATGATGGGCAAGCTGGGCCGCGGCGGCATGAAGGGCATGATGCGCGGCCTGTCCGGCATGATGGGTGGACGTGGCGGCATGCCGCCGATGCGCTGATGCACGCCGGCGGCGCTTAGCAAGGAGAGTGACTATGTCCCAGCGTCTTGCTTATCAAACCGCCTCGCCGGAAGCCTACAGGGCCATGCTGCAATTGGAGCAGCATGTGCACGGCTTGGGTTTGGAGCATGCGTTGCTGGAGCTGGTCAAATCCCGCGCCTCGCAGCTCAATGGCTGCGCATGGTGTCTGGAAATGCACACCAAGGATGCCCGCGCACTGGGCGAAACCGAGCAGCGCCTGTACCTGCTGGCCGCGTGGCGCGATGCGCACTGCTATACAGCCAAGGAACGCGCCGCACTGGCGTGGACCGAAGAGGTGACCCGGCTTGCCAGCGCGCAGGATGTGTCAGATGCCACCTTTGCAGAGGCGCGCCAACACTTCAGCGAAAAGGAACTGGTGGACTTGACCCTGGCCATCATCGCCATCAACGGCTGGAACCGCTTCAACGTGGCCTTCAGAACCACGGTGAAGGATTACACCAGCCCGCATATGCGCAAGGATTGACCTGCGCGGGCAGACTTGCGCTTGGACGGGCTTTGAAATCCCGCTATACTTGCCGGCTTACCCGGCCATCCCGGCCGCTGGGCAACACCGAGAAACTGCAATGGTCAAGATTCGCCTTACCCGTGGCGGCGCCAAGAAGCGTCCCTTCTACCACATCATCGTCACCGACGGCCGCAGCGCCCGTGATGGCCGCAACATCGAGCGCGTGGGTTTCTACAACCCGGTTGCGCAAGGCGGCGAAAAGCGCGTTGAGCTGAACCTCGACCGCGTCAAGCATTGGCTGGACAACGGCGCGCAGCTGACCGACAAGGTGGCTGACCTGTACAAGACCGCCGTCAAGGCTGCCTAATTCACCTTGCATGGCGCCTGTTCGCAGGCGCCGTGACAGCGAGAGTCCTCCATGAACGCACCGGACAGCTCCCAGCGGATGATTGCCGTGGGTCGCCTGCACGGTGCGTTTGGCGTGCGTGGCGAGGTCAAGCTGGAAAGCTTCACCGACCCTGAAAAAGCCATTGCCCGCTATCAGCCGTGGACGCTGCGTGATGCACGCGGCAACCAGCGGGTGTGCGAAGGCGCAAGCGTGCGCGTGGGTGGCAAGAGTCTGGTCGCCACGCTGCCCGGGATTGATGATCGCGATACCGCCGAAGCCCTGCGCGGGGCTGAGATTTGGGTGCCGCGTTCTGCAATGCCACCACCGCCGCCCGGCGAGTATTACTGGGTGGATTTGGAAGGGCTGCGCGTGGTCAATGCCGATGGCGCAGACTTTGGCCGCGTGTCGCATATTTTCAATAATGGTGCCAACGATGTGCTGGTGGCGCAGGGCGAGCGCGAGCGCATGATCCCGTTTGTGCTGCCTACGTACATCGTCTCGGTGGATTTCGATGCCGGCGTTGTGACAGCCGATTGGGACGCGGATTTTTGAGCGTCATGCGCTTCGACATCCTCAGCCTGTTTCCCGAATTCGTCGAACAAATCAGCGCGCACGGCGTGGTGGGGCGTGCGGGTGAGCGCGGGTTGTTGTCGGTTCATGGCTGGAATCCACGCGATTACGCCGAAGGCAACTACCGCCGAGTGGACGACCGCCCGTTTGGCGGCGGCCCCGGCATGGTGATGTTGATCGAGCCTTTGCGCGCCGCGTTGGCGGCGATGCGCGCTGCCGATCCCGCACCTGCGCATGTGATTTATCTCAGCCCGCAGGGCCGGCCGTTGACCCAGGCCACGGTGCGCGAATTGGCGGCCCGTCCCCGTATTGCGTTGCTGTGCGGGCGCTACGAGGGTGTGGATGAACGCCTGCTGCAAGCCGAGGTGGATGAGGAAATCTCGATTGGTGATTACGTGCTGTCCGGCGGCGAGTTGGCGGCCGCGGTGCTGATTGATGCGGTGGCGCGCTTGCAGGAAGGCGCGTTGAACGCTGCCGAATCAGCAGTGCAGGACAGCTTTGAAGGCGATGGCCTGCTGGACTGCCCGCATTTCACGCGGCCGGTGGAGCACGCGCTGGGCGCGGTGCCGGAGGTGCTGCTATCGGGCAATCATGCGGCCATTGCGCGCTGGCGACGCCAGCAATCGCTCGGCAGAACATGGCTTCGCCGGCCGGAGCTGTTGCACGAAGCGGGGCTGTCCAAAGCCGATCGCACATTGCTGGACGACTTTCGCAGTCGCTGGTTGCAAGCAGTGGATGAGCCGGACGATGACGGCCCGGATGGGGTATGAGGCTGCCATCGGAACCTTGCGCTGATTCGCGCCAAGTATTTGCCGCAAAACGGAAAACCCCGCTATAATGCGCGGCTGGGCCAATCGCCCGTGTTGTACCGATGTCTGCTTTATCAGTGCCATGACGCGGGTCCACGTGCACTCGCGCAACAACGACTCCAACAGGCGCGTGCACAAGCACGCAACAAAAACTCAATCAGGTTGATCCCATGAACAAGCCCTCGATCCATACCCTGCTGCAAGACTTCGAAAGCGCGCAAACTTCGCGCAAGCTGCCCGACTTCGGCCCCGGTGACACCGTTGTTGTCAACGTGAAGGTGAAGGAAGGCAACCGTGAGCGCGTGCAGGCTTACGAAGGTGTGGTGATCGGCAAGAAGAACGCTGGCCTGAACTCCGCGTTCACCGTGCGCAAGATCTCGCATGGCTTCGGCGTCGAGCGCGTGTTCCAGACCCACAGCGCCATCATCGACTCGGTGGAAGTCAAGCGCCGTGGCGCGGTGCGCGCCAGCAAGCTTTACTACTTGCGTGGTTTGGAAGGCAAGAAGGCCCGCATCAAGGAAGACTTGGCTGGCAATGCCAAGGCCCGCGCCAAGGCTGCCGCGGCCGCCGCTGCCGAATAAGGCATGTCGCAGGTTCGCACAGCGGCCACCTTCGGGTGGCCGTTTGCGTTTGCATCTCCGGGAATTTGCAGATGACATTGGTGGATGACAGCGGCAGCGTTCGTCTTGATCTGTGGCTCTGGGCCGCCCGTTTCTTCAAGACCCGCGCATTGGCCAAGCACGCGATTGAAACCGGCAAGGTGGAGGTGGATGGGCAGCGTGCCAAACCTGCGCGTGGCGTGCGGGTGGGGGATGCACTGCGCGTGCAACGCATGGAAGAGGTTTTCGAACTCGACGTGCTCATGCTGTCGGTGGTGCGTGGCCCGGCTGCTATTGCGCAGACGCTGTATCGTGAATCCGAAGCCTCACGTGCGGCGCGTGAACTTGCTCGCGCCCAGCGCGCCGCCGAACGCGCCGGCTACCATCCACCCGAGACCAAACCCGACAAGCGCGCACGCCGCTTGATCCGGGCGCTGGGGGATATCGACGCGCTGTAGGCTAATGTTAGCGCCTGCCCAATGCCGTCGTTTCCGCCACGCCCATGTCCACACGCGCCACTCGGTTGTTGAAATTGCTGGATGCGCTGCGCCAGCGCCGGCAGCCGGTATCCGGTGCGCAACTGGCTGAGACGTTTGGCGTCAGCCTGCGCACCCTGTATCGCGATATCGACACCTTGCGCGGGCAGGGCGCGGATATTGCCGGCGACCCCGGTATTGGCTACCAATTACGCCCCGGCTTCCTGCTGCCACCGATGATGTTTTCGGAAGAGGAACTCGAGGCGATGGTGCTGGGCACGCGCTGGGTGGCGTCGCATGCCGACCCGGAGCTGGCGACGGCGGCACGCGGCGCAATGGACCGCATTCTTGGCATCCTGCCCGATGGTCTGCGCTTGCAGGTGGAAACCGGTGGCTTGTTCGCGCCGGAGTGGTGTCCTTCGGCCCCGGAGCCTTGGCTGCCGACGCTGCGCCGCGCCATCCGTGGTCAGCGGGCCCTGCATCTGGCCTATGCCGATGCCGGTAACCGCGTCTCGCAGCGCACGATCTGGCCGTTTGCGATGGCCTTCCTCGATGATCGCCGCTTGCTGGCCGCGTGGTGCGAACTGCGCGGGGAGTTTCGTCATTTCCGCGCCGATCGCGTGCTGGGGCTGGAAGATGCCGGACGCGGCTACCCGGAGACACGGCATGGTCTGCTGCGACGCTGGCGCGAGCAGGAGCAGCTGCGCCAGTCAGAGCGGCTGCGCCAGCGTGAGCGCACCACTGCTGACAGAAACTGACAGCAGGACCGGCGCACACTGCGGGCTCACCCCAATTCAACCAAGGAACGGCCATGAGCACGCAATTGCGCTTCTACACCCACCCGATGTCGCGCGCCCGCATTACCCGCTGGATGCTGGAAGAAACCGGTCTGCCTTACGAAGAGGTCGTGCTGGAGTACGGCACCACGATGAAGGCGCCGGAGTTTCTCGCCATCAATCCGATGGGCAAGGTGCCGGCATTGCTGCACAACGGCGTGGCGATCACCGAGAACGCCGCCATCTGCCTGCATCTGGCCGATCTGGTGCCGGAGCTGGGCCTGCTGCCGCCACCGGGCACGCCGGAACGTGGCGCTTGCTACCGTTGGATGCTGTTCGCCAGCCCGCTGGAGTTCTTCATCACCGCACGCCGCCATGGCAGCATCGCACCGTCGATGGAGTCCGGTTACGGCAACGAGGCCGACCTGCTGCGCACGCTGGAAGGCGCAGTGGCCGGCAAGCGTTTTCTGGTGGGCGACCGTTTCACCGTGGCCGACCTCTACCTGTCCGCCTTCATCGGCTACTACATCCAGATTGGTGAGCTTGAGCCCAAACCGGCGTTCCTGGACTATGCAACGCCGCATTTGCAGCGTCCGGCATCACAGCGTGCGACTGCGCGCGATGAAGCCTTGCTCAAGCCGAAAACGGAACCATCGGTAAACGAGGTGCATTGAGCCTACTGCGTCGACAAGATCGCCGCAGTTTCCGCGGCGATATCCTCGATATGCGGCGGCGGGTGCCGCAAGTTGGGCAGTGGGTGGTTCAGTCGGCATCCGCAATGGGCCACGGTGGCAGTTCGCTGTTGCGCTGGAAT
>DAORUL010000077.1:0-7999 GCA_035433165.1 Thermomonas sp.
GCAAGCAAGCAAGCAAGCAAGCAAGCAAGCAAGCAAGCAAGCAAGCAAGCAAGCATTAGAAACTGACAAAGCAAAGAGTTCCACACCTGCGGCATATGGCCGCACCAAACGTGCGGGCTTGTTGCTGCTGTTCACTTGCCTCACCACGGCCCTGTTGCTGGCCGACGACTTCCTGCTGAAGCTCGTCAATCCCAATGATTATGCAGTACTCGAAGCGCCATTCGTCATCGCCATATTCGCGTTGAGCATGTGCATGTGGCTGGGTGGAAGTCGCATTGCCGCCAACTGCGTGCTTGCGCTGTTTGCTTTCATGCAGCTGTTGCAACTGTCGCATATCGCCGTCATGGGGCGGCCATTGACGCCCATCGACATCGCCAAGATCCCCAACGAGCTGGGGGAAATCGCCACCGCGACGGGGGCGGAGCTTGGCCAGCATTGGCCTGCCTTGCTGGCGTGGGGCATTCCTTATCTCTGCCTGTTCCTGTTGTTCAACATCGTTCTGGCAAAGAAGATCCTGTTGAAATCACACTGGGCATTGCTGGTCGTGTTGCTGGTATTGCTTTCCAAGCCGCACGAGGCCACGCGCCGCCAGATGCCTCAATTCCTTCCGGGCCCCACGCGCAGCTCGCTGTACAACTCGCTGGAGGCGTTCAGTTACTACGCGGTCAGGATGATGGGGAAGGACGCGCGGTCGTATGACATCGCATGGCGACCTTATCGCGTGAGCAAGCAAGAAACCCCGATTCTGCCTGATGAAATATGGTTGGTAATTGCTGACTCGCTGCGAGTGGATCATCTGGGGTTGGCTGGCTATCCAAGGGACACCACGCCCAACCTTGGATCCTGGATCAGGCAAGGCGATGCGCGCTGGCAGCGCGGCGTGGCAAGCGCCGTCTCCACCGGGGCATCGCTGCCTTTGCTGATGAATGTGGTGCAGGAGCCAGGGAACCTTTCCGAGCTGCGCGCACATCACGCCAATCTGCTGCGTCTGGCCAAATCGCGCGGCTACACCACGCATTTCGTCACCACGCAGGGCTCCGACCTGGTCAACGATCTGGACGTGACCAGCATCGATGCCATTTCCGCCAGGGAAACATTTCCGGCACTGGTTTCGCAACAGGGTGATGACGCCATTTTGTCGATGCTCGACCAGCAGCCCTGGGGAAAGCGGAATTTCATCGTCATCATGTTGCGATCCGCGCACATTCCATACGAGGAAAACTACCGCTTCCAACGGAAGCGTTTTGCCCAGTGGCCCGACGCGGATGCTTTGCCAGAGCGCACGCGCAAGCTCAATGCCTACGACAATTCCATCCTCTATCTGGATCATTTGCTGTCGCAGCTTCACGGCAGATTCAAGCAACGCCCCGGAACAGGTTTGTTTGTCTTTACCTCGGATCACGGCGAATTGCTGGGTGAAAACGGCAGATGGGGGCACAACGTGATCCTGCCGGAAACCTCGGTGGTGCCCATCCTGATGATGCCGAAGGGATATGTGCCCCAAGGTTGGGAGGTGCGGAACAATGGTGGCTGGTGGAATCATTACGCACTGGGCAAGGAACTGGCCAAGAGCATCGGCTACAACATTTCCAATCCGAATGAAAAGCAGGGGCGCCTTTATGTGCAGGGCCCGGAACTGGAAAGCGACAACGAATACCGGGAGGCAAGCATCGAGAACGGCAAGCTTGCATTCGGCCTGCCGATGACGCTGGGGCAACTCGCTGAAAAAACTCGGGTCGAAAAAACTCGGGCAGAGTAAAAACTCGGGCCAGAGTCTGAGCTAGCCTCTAAGGAAAGTCTGAACAACTCGCCACCTGTGGGCGACAATAGGGCATCACTTCCGGGATGACTTCCGATGCAGCTGACGTTCGGTGACGCCGAAGATCTGGGCCAACGCAAGCAGACGCGGCGGGAGGTGTTCCTGGCGGAGATGGAGCAGGTAGTGCCGTGGAAGGCGCTGCTGTCGCTGATCGAGCCGCACTATCCGAAGCTGGGGCGTCCAGGCCGGCAGCCATACGCGCTGGCCACGATGCTGCGCATCCACTTCCTGCAGCAGTGGTACGCGCTCAGCGACCCGGCGATGGAAGAGGCCTTGTACGACACCCCGGTGATGCGCCGGTTTGCCGGGATCGGCGGTCTGGATGGCATTCCCGACGAGACCACGATCCTCAACTTCCGCCGCCTGCTGGAGACGCACGGCCTGGCTGCCAAGCTGCTGGCGAAGGTCAACGCGCACTTGCAGCGCAAGGGCATGAGCCTGCGCAGCGGGACGATCGTGGATGCCACGATCATCGCTGCGCCCAGTTCGACCAAGAACCGGGATGGCGAGCGGGATCCTGCGATGCACCAGACGAAGAAGGGCAACCAGTGGCACTTCGGGATGAAGGCGCACATCGGCGTGGACGATGCGTCCGGGCTGGTGCATCACGTGGAATGCACGGCGGCGAACGTGGCCGACGTGACCCAGGTGCACAAGCTGCTGCACGGCAAGGAAACCACGATCTGCGGCGACAGCGGCTACACCGGCGCGGACAAGCGCGAGGAGTTGCGGCACGTGGAGGCCGGCTTCTGGATCGCGGAGAAGCCATCGAAACTGCGCGCGATGAAGAACCAGCGGGATCGTCGCCATGCCGAGCGCTGGGAGCACTGCAAGGCCAGCCTGCGGGCGAAGGTGGAGCATCCGTTCCGGGTGATCAAGCGGCAGTTTGGCTACGTCAAGGTCCGCTATCGCGGTCTTGCGAAGAACAGCGCGCAGGTGCAGACCTTGTTCGCCCTGTCGAATCTGTGGATGGCGCGCCGGCAATTGCTGCCGGCGGCGGGATCAGTGCGCCTGTAAGGCGGGGAAACCCGCCGGAAAACGCCGGAAACGGCGCGTAAAGGCGGTGACGAAGCAAAAAAGCTGCTCTGTGGCCCAGGATTGAAGCCTCAGGGTGTGTTGATCAGACCTTCCCTAAGCAGTTAGGGCACAGATTTGTCACAGAGGACTTGGCGCGCCTGGAGGGATTCGAACCCCCGACCAATGGCTTCGGAAGCCACTACTCTATCCGGCTGAGCTACAGGCGCGTTGCGCGCGGCGAGGTCCGCCGCGGACGCGCATTCTCGCATGATTGCGCCGAATTGTGCCGCTGGTAGGCTAATGCGATGACTGATTCCACTGACTCCGAGGCTTCTACGCCGCGCTGGCGCGAGCGTTTGCGCCAATACGCCCAACTGACCCGCGCCGACCGCCCGATCGGTTGGCTGCTGTTGTTGTGGCCGACGTGGTGGGGGTTGTGGTTGGCAGCCAAGGGCTTGCCGCCGGTGTGGCCGCTGCTGGTATTCACCCTGGGGGTGTGGCTGACCCGCGCCGCCGGCTGCGTGATCAATGACTATGCGGATCGCTGGCTGGATGGCAGCGTGGAGCGCACCAAGCAGCGCCCGCTGGCGACTGGTGCGGTGTCCGGGCGCGAGGCCTTGGGTTTGTTCGCGGTGCTGATGCTGGTGGCGTTTGCGCTGGTGCTGACACTGAACCGGCTGACCATTTGGATGAGCGTGGTCGGGGTGCTGCTGGCCGCCAGTTATCCGTACTTGAAGCGCTACACCTACTTGCCGCAGGTGTATTTGGGGATGGCGTTTGGCTGGGGCATCCCGATGGCGTTTGCGGCGCTGACCGGCAACGTGCCGAAGTTGGCGTGGGTGCTGTATGTGGCCAATATTTTCTGGGCCACCGCATATGACACCTGGTATGCGATGGTGGACCGCGAGGACGACATCCGCATGGGAGCCAAATCCACCGCGATCTTGTTTGCCGAAATGGATTTGGCGGCGCAGGCGGTGCTGTATGCCGGCATGTTCGTCGCGCTGGCCTTGGTGGGCCGCGACGCCGCGATGGGCCAGTATTACTGGCTGGGGCTGGGGCTGGCCTGCGTGCTGGTGGTGTACCAGTTCGGGTTGGCACGGGGGCGCGAGCGTGATGCGTGTTTTCGCGCCTTCCTGCACAACAACTGGGTGGGGATGGTGCTCTTTGCCGGCATCGCTGCAGATTTCGCATTGCGCACGAAAGTGGCAGCGGCCTAAGGCTGCACGGATCAAGCCAAGGCTGGATTTTTCTTGACGCCGCAATCGGCGACAATGGTGGCCTCCTCCGCGCCCGTGAACCGCCATGTCCAAGATCCTGTACACGCTGACCGATGAAGCGCCCTTCCTTGCCACCGCATCGTTTCTGCCCATCGTGCAGGCGTATGCGCGCAGCGCCGGCGTGGTGGTTGAAACCCGCGATATCTCGCTATCAGCACGCATCCTGGCGCAATTTCCGCAGTTGCTGGGCGAACGTGCGGTCAGTGATGATTTGGCCGAGTTGGGCGAGCTGGCCAAAACGCCGGAAGCCAACATCATCAAGCTGCCGAATATCAGCGCCTCGGTACCGCAGCTGAAAGCGGCGATCAAGGAATTGCAGGACAAGGGCTACCCGCTGCCGGACTACCCGGACGCACCGCAGGGCGAGCGCGAAAAAGACATCAAACAGCGTTACGACCGTGCCAAGGGCAGCGCGGTGAACCCGGTGCTGCGCGAAGGCAATTCCGACCGTCGCGCACCGGCGTCGGTGAAGGCGTATGCCAGGAAGCATCCGCACCGCATGGGCAAATGGGATGCAACCTCGCAATCGCATGTTGCGAACATGGAGTCCGGCGATTTCTACGGCAGCGAGCAGTCCTACACCCTGGTCAATCCTGGCCATGTGCGGATTGAATACACCAGCGTGACCGGCAGCAGCTTCCCGCTGCGCGGGCCGGTGCCGGTACAGGCCGGTGAAGTGATCGATGCCGCCGTCCTCAGCGCGCAGGCACTCGCCGATTTCGTGGATGCGCAGATTGAAGATGCAAAGGCGCGTGGCGTGCTGTTTTCGCTGCATTTGAAGGCGACCATGATGAAGGTCAGCGACCCGATCATGTTTGGTATCGTGGTGTCGCGTTTTTACGCACCTGTGCTGGAAAAACATCCGCGCACGATGGCGGAAATCGGGTTCGATCCCAACAACGGCATTGGCGATTTGTACGCCAAGCTGGGCCAGCTGCCGGAAGCCCAACGGGCTGCCATCGAGGCGGATATTGCCGCGCTGTATGCGCAACGCCCGCCACTTGCGATGGTCAATTCCGACAAGGGCATCACCAATCTGCATGTGCCCAGCGATGTGATCGTGGACGCGTCGATGCCGGCGATGATCCGTGACAGCGGCAAGATGTGGAACGCACAAGGGCAGCTGCAGGACACCAAGGCACTGATTCCCGATCGCAATTATTCGGGTATCTATCAAGCGGTAATCGACGATTGCAAGGAACACGGCGCGTTCGATCCCGCCACCATGGGCAGCGTGCCGAATGTGGGCCTGATGGCGCAGGCCGCCGAAGAATACGGCAGCCACGACAAGACCTTCAAAATCAGTGGCGATGGCACCGTGCGCGTGATTGATGAGCACGGCACTGTGTTGTTGCAGCACCCGGTCAAGGCCGGTGATATCTGGCGCATGTGCCAGACCAAGGACGCGGCGATTCGTGACTGGGTCAAACTCGCGGTGACCCGTGCGCGCCTGTCCAATACGCCGGTGATTTTCTGGCTGGACCCGCGTCGCGACCATGACCGTGGCCTGGTCGCCAAAGTGGCGGCCTACCTCAATGAGCACGACACCAATGGCCTCGATATCAGCATCCTGAGCCCGATCCGGGCGATGCGGCAAACCCTCAAGCGCGTGCGCGCCGGGCAAGACACCATCGCGGCCACCGGCAATGTGCTGCGCGACTATCTCACCGACTTGTTCCCGATCATGGAACTGGGCACCAGCGCCAAGATGTTGTCGATCGTGCCGCTGATGAATGGTGGCGGCTTGTTCGAAACCGGTGCCGGCGGCAGCGCACCCAAGCATGTGCAGCAGTTCTTGGAAGAAGATTATTTGCGTTGGGATTCACTGGGTGAATTTCTTGCGCTGGGGGCTTCGTTTGAACACCTGGCCAATACCACCGGCAACAAGACCGCGCAGGTGTTGGCCGACGCGCTGGATGCGGCCAACGCACAGTTCCTCGACAACGACCGCTCGCCAGGCCGCAAGTTGGGCACGATTGATAATCGCGGCAGCCATTTCTATGTGGCGCTGTACTGGGCGCAAGCCATGGCTGCGCAAACCACCGATCCCGCACTGGCAGCAAAATTTGCCGTACTGGCCAAAACCCTGACCGACAACGAAACCAGGATCGTGGAGGAATTGATCGCCGTGCAGGGCAAGCCGGTGGACATCGGCGGCTACTACCAACCGCAGATGGACAAGTTGGTGCCGGCGATGCGGCCTTCGGCAACACTGAATGCCGCGCTCGCCACGCTGTGAATTTGTTGCGTCCAAGCACCCCCACCAAGCCCGGCCAGCCGCCGGGCTTCGTGCATTTGCGGCTACGATGACCGCACGCCCCTTGTGAGGTCTTCCGCATGATCCGCCCCCTTGTGATCACTCTTGCCGCCGCCTTGCTGGCGTGCAGTGCAACCCATGCCGCGCCAGCACCGGCCAACAAGCCGGCAGCGGCCAAGCCGCATGCCACCATGTTGGATGCCGCCATCGCCGGCAGCTGGCGCAATGCCAAAGACCGCGCACGTGACCAATACCGCCACCCAGCGCAGACGCTGGCGTTTTTTGGGGTGAAGCCTGATGACACCGTGATTGAAATCACTCCCGGTGGCGGCTGGTATGCCGACATCCTTGCTCCTTTCCTGCGCAACCGTGGCCACTATGTGGCGGCGATTTGGGATGACGTCATCCCCAACCAGCCCCAGTACCGTTACAGCCTGAACAAGACGCTGCGTGAAAAATTTTCGGCGGCGCCACGGATCTATGGCACGCCGGCGTTACCGGTGTTTGATCCGGCCAAACCGGTGTTTGGTACACCGGGGTCGGCCGATATGGTGCTGACCTTCCGCAATGCGCACAACTGGGTGGCCGATGGCAATGCCGATACCTATTTCCGCGCCTTTTTCGACGTGCTCAAACCCGGTGGCACACTGGGTGTGGTCGATCATCGCGCCAAGCCCGGCTCCTCGTTGGAGGCGATGAAAAAATCCGGTTATCTGACCGAAGCCTTGGTCATCCAATTGGCCACCCAGGCCGGCTTCAGGCTGGAGGCCAAGAGTCAAATCAATGCCAACCCGAGAGACAATGGCAATCATCCCAATGGCGTGTGGACGTTGCCGCCCAGCAATCAGCACGACGCCGCTGACGATGCCAAGTATCAGGCGATTGGTGAGAGCGACCGCATGACCCTGCGGTTCCGCAAACCTCGCTGAATTGCGGATGCTGGTCGCCTTCAACAAACCCTTCAACGTGCTGTGCCAGTTCACCGACAGCAGCACGCCAGCACGCCGCACGCTGGCCGAGTTTGACCTGCCGGCGGGGGTGTATGCGGCGGGCCGGCTGGATTTTGACTCCGAAGGCTTGTTGCTGCTCACCGATGATGGCCGGCTTGCGCATCGCCTCACCGACCCGCGTCATAAGCTGCCCAAAACCTATTGGGTGCAGGTGGAAGGCACACCACAGGACGCACAACTTGCGGCACTGCGGCAGGGGGTACTCCTGAAGGATGGCCGCACCTTGCCGGCGCAAGCGCGATGCATCGAAACACCCCCACTGTGGCCACGGGATCCGCCAGTGCGGTTTCGCAAAACCGTGCCGGATGCCTGGATCCAACTGCAGATCCATGAAGGCCGCAACCGGCAAGTGCGGCGGATGACGGCGGCGGTGGGCTTGCCCACCTTGCGGCTGGTGCGGGTGGCGATAGGCCCGCACAGGTTGCAAGGCCTGCTGCCGGGGCAATGGCGAGGTGTGGACAAAGATTAATGCCGCCAGCGCCCGCCGTTTGTTAACGTAGCCGCTGGTTTCGTGAACGATACTTGCGCGGATGCCTCATCGAGTTGCCACTAAGGGTCGCATACTGGTTGTAATGCCCGAACCCAGTACCGATGCGGTATTGGTGCAGCGGCTGCT
>DAORUL010000078.1:0-1155 GCA_035433165.1 Thermomonas sp.
TTGCCGAAGCTGGCATTGATCCAACGTGGGCGCGCCATGCGCTTGAGCACACCACCCGCGCGTTCCATACCAAAAATCAAGCCCCACAGCAGGGTCATCAACAGCACTCCCAGCAAGAACCCGACCAGCGGCGAAGTCACCATCGGCACTATCACTTTCCACACCAGACCCTTGCTTTTGGTCCAGTCGGCCGCGCTTTGAATCCAGATCAATGAATTCAAGTTCATGTGCGAGGCCGACAATGCGGCGCCGCACAAGCCACCAATCAACGCATGCGAGGACGATGACGGCAACCCAAACCACCACGTCAGCAGGTTCCACACGATTGCGCCAAGCAATGCACTCAACACCAGTTGCGAGGACGCATCCACCACTCCGGTATTGACGATACCGGTGGCAATGGTGGCCGCCACCGCAGTCCCGGTCAGTGCACCCAGCATGTTGGTCACGGCCGCCAGGATGACCGCCTGACCAGGCGTGAGCACCTTGGTGGCCACCGATGCAGCAATGGAGTTGGCGGTGTCGTGGAAACCGTTGATGAACTCGAAAGCCAACGCGGCCACGATCACCACTAAGACGAGGGTCAGCATGGTGCTGGCTCCGTCACGAATTCTTCAACACGATCTGGTAGGCCACCACACCGGCTTCGCGGCAGCGGTCGATGGCTTTTTCCAGAATCTCGAAGAACTCCTTGAGCAAGAACATCTGCAGGCTGTCCAACTTGCCCGAATAGATCTCGCGGTACAGCTCCAGCATCAGGCGATCCGCTTCGTTTTCGATCGAACGCAGCTTCTCGTTGAGTGCCGTCATCCGGTCCAAATTCATATGTTCCAGCTCATCCACCATTTTCACGACCACTTCCGCCGCTTGCTCCAGCATCGCGGCGCGTGGCGCAAAGTCGATGTGCGCAAGATGCGCGGTGGCCAGCGCGTAGCGGTCGGCAAATTTTTCAATTTGCTTGGGGATCTTGTGCAGGGCCGAGCCCAGTGCTTCGATGTCTTCGCGTTCGAACGGGGTGATATAGCTGTCCACCAGCGCCTTGCTGAGCTTGTCGGCAGCCGCGCGCTCGCGCAGGCGCGCCAGCTTGAAAGCATCCAGCGCCGGCTGGCGGTCGGCCTCTTTCATCATTGCGTGCAGCGCTTTGGCGCTATCCAG
>DAORUL010000078.1:1255-2424 GCA_035433165.1 Thermomonas sp.
GTTTTCGCCCTGATCTTGCTGAACGGCTTTTTTGCGCTGTCGGAAATGGCCGTGGTCACCTCGCGCAAGGCGCGCCTGAAGCAAAACGCCGCCAATAGCCGCGGGGCCCGCAAAGCACTGGAACTGGCCGAACACCCCGAGCGCTTCCTGTCCACCGTGCAAGTGGGCCTGACCCTGATCACCATTGTCACCGGCATGTTGGGTGGCGAGGCGATCGGCAGCCTCATCGGCGCATGGCTGGCCACCCATGCGCCGGCATTGGGTGAATACGCAGGCACGCTGGGCAAGGTGCTGGCGGTCAGTCTGATTACCTATCTCAGTATCGTGCTGGGTGAACTGCTGCCCAAGCGACTGGCCTTGCTGGCACCCGAGCGGGTGGCTGCCGCAGCCGCGCTACCCATGCACTGGCTCTCGCGGCTCGCCAGCCCGGTGGTGTGGCTACTCAGTGCCACCGTGCGCGCCTTGCTGCAGCTGATGCGCGTGGGCAGCGGGGGCAACGCGCAAGTGACCGAGGAGGAAATCCAACTGTTGGTCAGTGAAGGCCACGAGCAAGGCGTGATCGACCTTGACGAGCGCAACATGCTGAATCGGGTGATGCGGCTGGGTGATCGCACCGCCGATAGTCTGATGACCCCGCGCACCCGCATTACCTGGTTGGATGCCTCGGCCAGTCTGACCGAGAACCTGGCCGCAATGCAGGACGGCGCGTTTTCGCGCTACCCCGTCTATCGTGGCGATGACAGTGACGTGGCCGGCATTTTGGAAGTCAAAACCCTGCTGGACGAATTGGGCAAGCCGCATCCTGACTTGTTCAATGATTTGCGCCCGGCAGTCTTCGTTTCCGAATCCACCCATGCCATGAAACTGTTGGAAATCCTGCGTGAAGAACAGCAATCGCTGGCACTGGTGGTAGACGAATACGGCGATATCCAGGGCATGGTGACCATCAGCGACATCGTGGATGCTGTGATCGGGCGACTGCAAACCGGCACCGAAGCCGATACCGACGAAGCGCTGGTGGTGACCCGCGAGGATGGCTCACTCCTGGTTGATGGCGGTCTGCATGTGCAGGAATTGCGCGAGCTGACCGGTGAGCGTTTGGCCGATGCTGACGAGCTGGAATACCGCACTGCGGCCGGCATGGTGATTGCCCAATTAGGCCGCATCCC
>DAORUL010000078.1:2524-7987 GCA_035433165.1 Thermomonas sp.
CCCAACAGATCGACAAATTGCTGCGGCTCCAATGGATAGCCCAGCCAGAAGCCCTGCACCAGGTCGCAGTCGCGCTCGCGCAGCAGATCGAATTGACCCTGCCGTTCAACACCTTCGGCCACCACGGTGACGCCCATCGAATGGGCCATCGCGATGATCGCGCTGGTCAACACCAGATCATCCGGGTCACGCAACAGATCCGAAATGAAACTGCGGTCGATCTTCAGCCCGTCCACCTGCACCCGACGCAAATGGCTCAAGCTGGAAAAACCGGTGCCAAAATCGTCCAGCCATACCCGCACACCCAACTGCCGCAACTGCCCCAGCAACTCGGTCACGTGCGCCTCATCGCTGATTACTGCGGTTTCGGTCAGCTCCAAATGCAAACGCTCAGCTGCCAAGCCGGTTTGCTCCAGCGTGTTGATCACTTGCCCGATCAAATCTCCACTGCGCAACTGCCGCGCCGATACGTTGACCGAAATAAACGGCGGCTCGCCCGCACCTTCCGGTACCTGCCAACTGGCCGCTTCCTGGCAGGCACACAGCAGCACTTGCGCACCAATCTGCTCGATCAAGCCACACTGCTCGGCCACATCAATGAACAGCGAAGGCGCGATCACGCCTTCCGCAGGATGATTCCATCGCAACAAAGACTCTGCCCCCACCAACACCTTGTCGCGAGTACGGTAAATCGGCTGATAGACCAGACTCAGTTCGCCGCGCTCCCAGGCGCCGCGCAAATCGTGCTCCATCCGCACCCGCCGCTCCACCGCCAAGTCCATCGCCCGACTGTAGAAGCGGTAGCAATTCTTGCCGGCCACTTTGGCCTGATACATCGCGATATCGCCATTTTTCAGCAGGCTGGACGCGGTAGCCGCATCCTCCGGGAACACCGCCACGCCCACCGAGACACCCAGCAAGACTTGACGCCCATGCAGCAGCATCGGCTCGCCCAAAGTCGCAACCAGTACTTCGGCCAACTGGATCGATTTCTCGCGCACGCTGCCATCACTGATGCCATCGGCCAATTGCAGCAAGAGCACGAATTCATCGCCGCCAAATCGCGCCACCAAGACGTCTGCGCCGGTGATTGATTGCACCGCCTGTTCGATACGCAAGGCCACCTGCTGCAGCACTTCATCGCCGGCCTCGTGGCCAAGCGTGTCGTTGATGCGTTTGAAATCATCCAGATCCGCAAACAGCAAGGCCAGTTGCTGCCCAACCCCCTGCAAGGCACGCAAGCGGCTTTCCAAAGATTCACGGAACGCCAGCCGATTGGCCATCCCGGTCAGGGCGTCGCTGTAGGCCACACGCCGAATGTCGCGATCATGCCGGTTCAGGCTTTCACGCATGCGCCCCACCGCGCGGATCAGATCACCAATTTCATCGGCACGCTTGCTCTCGGCAATGGGAGAAGAAAAATCACCGGCTTCGGTCTGACGCACCGCATCCCCCAACAGGTTCAGCGGCCGCAGCAGCAGTCGCTGCAACAACATCGCCACCAAAAGCGCAAAGGTGGCCAACATCGCGCACAACACGAGCAGCCAGGTCAGGCTGCGCTGATTCACTTCATCAAACCTGGCCCGCAATGCGAGCAGCGATTGTTCTTCCGCGTGATTGGAGCGTGCCAACGAATAGCCAATCCGCACGCCCCCCAAGGATTCGTCACCAATACGGATAGGTGCCGACACATCCAGCACATTGGCCAAAAAACGTGTATGCGACCCGGACGCCGTCATGATTTCTGGCGCCAGCGCATCATTCATTGGCTTACCAAATGCCGCAATATCCCCGGAACCGTCATGCAGGATGCGGCCTTGCGCGTCATACACCAGCACGTATTCCACATCCGATGAGCGCAAGGCACCGCGTGCCAAGGTGCCCACCGCATCCAGATCGAAGTAATACAACGGGTTGGTCAAGGCATCGGCCAATTGACTGGCCTGTGCCTCACCACTGCCGCGCAACTGCTCTTCCAGCAATTTGTGCGTACTTTGCTGGGTGATCTCGATGGCCTCGTTCTGGATCATCTGCAGGCGATGCCATAGCAGCGCTGTCAACACCAGCACCAGTGCCAGCACCCCCAGAATCACAATCTGGAACCGTGCTTGCAGGCTCAACTGCGGACGCTTCATTCAACCTCCGTGTTGACCCGACGCACATCCCGCCCAAGCTGCTGCAATACTTGTTTGTCAGCATCCGCTATCGGTACGAAATGCGCTGTCTCCATGAACCGGCGCAATGCTTCGCCGGCGTCGGGATCGCGTGCAGCCTCCACCAATACCTCCTGCAGCCGCGCCTGCACATTGGGGGCCAGCCCGGTACGCGTCAGCATCAGCGCGCGCGGCACATCCGGGGTACGCCCGATCACCCGGAAATCCTGGGAAAAGGTTGGCGGCATCCGGGTTGGATTGATCCAATCCAGATTGCTGAGCACGCCCACATCCACCAGACGCTTATGTACCCACGTGGTGATGTTCAACTCGGTACGCGCAAATACATAGCCGACCCGATCCGCTGCCGGCTTGTCCATCGGCGAGAGCAGCAGCTCCAGTGCCATGCCATCACTTAATAATTGCGCAGCCGGCAGAAAGTAAGCACTCGTCGAATACGGGTTTTGGAACGCAATGCTGTGCCCGGCCAAGTCCTTGAGGGTCTGGATAGGGCTATCGCGACGCACGAAAAATACCGTGTGGTAGCGCACCGCGCCTTCTCGCTCGGTAATCAAGAAAGCGTGTGCCACCCCGCGCTGCTCCAGGATCGCCGCATTGCCAGCGGTTTCATTGATCCAATCCACCCGCCCGCGACGCAGATAACTGGCCATTTGCTGCGGATCCCTGGCCATCAGGATACGCCCACTGCGAATGCCCACCGAAGCCATGCGCGGTATCACGTAATCCAGCAGCGGCTTGAGCTGGTCGTAGTGGGCCTTGGGGTCATCACTGACCCGCCCCAATACCAACACACCATCATCTTCCTGCAAGTTGGATTGTTGTGCATGGGCTGCCGGCAGCCATGCCAACAGACACAGCAGACTGAGCAATGCGGGAAACAGGCGGCGCATGGAGTCAGGGCGTCATGTCTGATGGTGGTTGTCGGAGGCTACCGGATTTTTTTGTCAACGGAAGCCTCACCCGCGATTCTGGCCATCCGTTGGGTGTCGGCCAACACGCCTCGCAGCAGGCGCACATCAGCGCTGTCCAGATTGGCGCGGAGGTACAGGCGCCGCAATTTGCGCATCGCAGAATCTGGTGCGCGTCCTTTGTGAAAATCGATTTGATCCAAGGTGTCGGCCAATTGCGTGAACAATCCCTCCAGTTCGGCGTGCGCCGCCACCTCGGCAGTGGGCGGCGGAGTGCGGCCTTGGCCGGCGCTGCCGGCATCGCCCAGCAGCGCGCAGCGCAGCTCGTAGCTGAGCACCTGCACCGCGGCAGCCAGATTGAGCGAGCTGAACGCCGGGTCCGAAGGGATATGCACTGCGGCGTGGCAAAGCTGCAGCTCTGCATTGTCCAGCCCGGTGCGTTCGCGCCCGAACACCAAGGCCACTGGGCCTGCGGCTGCCGCCACCAGCGCGCGCTGCGCGGCATCGCGCGGGTGCAGCGGCTCCAATTGAATGCGCCGGTTGCGCGCCGTGGCCCCCAACACCCAGCGGCAATCGGCCACCGCTTCGGCCAAGCTGGCAAACACGGGCGCATGCTCCACCAGATCATCGGCCCCCGCCGCCATCGCGAGGGTGTCCCGATCCGGTGCCTTCTCGGGGGCTACCAGCACCAATTTCGACAGCCCCATGGTCTTCATGGCGCGCGCAGCTGCACCGATATTGCCCGGATGTTGGGTGCCCACCAACACGATGCGCAGGTGTTCGGCCAGTATCGTGTTCACTGCATGCAGATCATTCATGTGCAAATGGTAAACTTTGCGCACCGGTCTGTGCGCCGGGATGCTCTTTTCCGCCGTTGCCCATCCACCTCATACCTGCGAGGCGCTTTTCCATGCAAAAACCCGTTGTCACTGTCATGGTCAAGGCCGCACGCGCCGCTGGTGGCGTGTTGTTGCGCAACATGAACAAGTTGGATGCGATCAATGTGATCGAAAAAGACCGCATGGATTACGCCAGCGACGTCGACGAGCAGGCCGAACAGGCCGTCATCAAGGAGCTGCGCCGCGCCTATCCGGATGCCGCATTTCTGGGTGAGGAAGGCGGCAGGCAAGGCAAGAACGGCGGCAGTTTGTTCGTGATCGACCCCTTGGATGGCACCAGCAACTATTTGCATGGCATCCCGCATTGGTGCGTGTCGATTGCCCTGGTCGAAAACGGCGAGCCGCAACATGCGGTCATCTTCGACCCACTGCGCAATGAGTTGTTTACCGCAAGCAAAGGCAGCGGCACGGTGCTCAATGACCGCCGCGTGCGCGTATCCGAGCGCAAGGATCTGACTGGCGCAATGCTGGCCACCGGCTTTCCGCCGCGTGAACGCGAGCGCGCACCGGCACAACTGGAATGCGTGCGCGAACTGCTGCGCAGCATTGAAGACGTTCGCCGCACCGGTTCGGCGGCGCTGGACTTGGCGTATGTGGCTTGTGGTCGCTTTGATGGCTATTTCGAATCGGGTGTGAAGCCGTGGGACATCGCCGCCGGCGCGCTGCTGGTGCGCGAAGCTGGCGGCCGCGTCTGCGACTTCAAGGGCGCTGCCACCGGGCCCATGGATACCCGCGGCATTCATGGCCGCGCACTGCTGGCCGGCAATCAGAAATTGTCTGCCGAATTGCAGAAAGTGATTATGCAGTCAGGGTTTGCGGCGGCCTGCGCATAACGGATTGATTTCAATCTGGCCCACGAAAAACCCGCGCAGTGCGCGGGTTTTTCGTGTCTCACTGCAGCACCGATCATGGCCGGCGTGCCAGCTCCGCGTGATCCTTGGCCTTGGGCATCAGATCCTGCTTGGCCACCTTGAACGGGCCGATGGTCAGCATCGGCACCGCCACGATGACCGATGACACCACCACGATGACCGCACCGATCATATGGGTTTCGGCCAAACCTTCCATCGACTCGCCACCGTACATGTACAGCGCCATCGCCGACAGGAAGAACATCACCGCGGTGATAATGGTGCGCGACAGGGTCTGGTTGATCGAGCGATTCAGCACTTCCAGCGAATCCACACGCAGGCTACGGAAATTTTCACGCACCCGGTCGAACACCACGATGATGTCGTTGATCGCAAAACCCATCACCGACAACATGCCGGCCAGCACGGTCAGATCAAACTCGCGGCCCAGCATCGACATGTAGGCAATGGTCAGGATCAAATCGAAGAACGCCGTGATGATCGCCACCATCGCGAACTTGAATTCGAAGCGCGCCGCGATGTAGATCAGGAAGCCGACCAGCATGAACAACGTGGCGTACACGCCGTTCATTGCCAGGTCACGGCCTACCTGCGGGCCGACAAACTCGCC
>DAORUL010000079.1:0-7873 GCA_035433165.1 Thermomonas sp.
TCGATGAAGTCGAAACGATCGGCGTTGCGGCGATCTTCGATCACGCGATTTTTCGCAAACGCATCCTTGTCGAAACCCGGCGCCTCCACTGCCAGCGAGTGGTCCACGATCAACTGCACCGGCACCACCGGGTTGACCTGCGCCGGGTCACCGCCTTGCGCGGCGATGGCTTCACGCAGGCCGGCCAGATCGACCAAGGCGGTCTGGCCGAGGATGTCGTGGCACACCACCCGCGCCGGAAACCACGGAAAATCCAGGTCGCGCTTGCGCTCGATCAGCTGGCCTAGAAAGGCGCCGATGTGCGAGGGATCCGCGCAGCGCACGATGTTTTCGGCATGCACCCGCGCCGTGTACGGCAGACCGGCCCACGCACCCGGCTCGATCGCCTCCACCGCCGCGCGGGCGTCGAAATAATCCAGTGACGTGGTGGGCAAGGGGGTGCGGAAGGCTGTGTTCATGGCGTGTGGCAGCGGCGTGGGGAATGCCTATTGTCGCGCAATGGGAAGCCGGCCGCGTTCGCCCCGTACAATGCGCGGCGATGATTGCATCCCCCGCCATCCCCGCCGCGCAGTTGCGCCTGTCCGTCGCCCCGATGATGGATTGGACGGATTCGCATTGCCGGGTATTTCATCGGCTGCTGGCACCGCACGCGCGGCTGTATTCGGAAATGGTGCACGCCAACGCGGTGGTGCTGGGCGACCGCGCGCGGCTGCTGGCGATGGACCCGTGCGAACACCCGGTGGCGCTGCAACTGGGCGGCAGCGAGCCGGCGCTGCTGGCGCAGGCGGCGCGCATCGGCGCCGATTGGGGCTATGACGAAATCAATCTCAACTGCGGCTGCCCGTCCGACCGCGTGCAGGCCGGGCGGTTCGGCGCCTGTTTGATGCGCGAACCGCAACTGGTGGCCGACAGCGTGGCGGCGATGATTGCGGCGTGCAACGTTCCGGTGACGGTGAAGTGCCGGTTGGGTGTGGATGATGATCACGAGTGGCAACACTTCGTGCGTTTCATCGACACCATTGCCGACGCCGGTTGCCAAACCTTCGTGGTGCATGCGCGCAATGCGTGGTTGCAAGGGCTCTCGCCGAAAGAAAATCGCGAAGTGCCGCCGCTGCGCTATGACTGGGCGTACCGGCTCAAGCGCGAGCGCCCGCAGTTGCAAGTGATCGTCAATGGCGGCATTGCCGATGCCGAAGAGGCCAGCGCGCATCTGGCGCATGTCGAAGGTGCGATGCTGGGTCGTGCCGCATATCACACGCCGTACTTGTTGCACGCGCTTGACGTGCGCTGGTTTGGCGGTGAACTGCAAGCGCGTGCCGGGTTGCTGCGCGCTTATCGTCCGTATGTGGAGGCGCAGCTGGGGCGCGGGGTGTCCTTGAAACACATCACCCGCCACCTGTTGGGCTTGTTTGCAGGACAACCTGGCGGGCGTGCGTTCCGTCAGGTGTTGAGTGAAGGCGCACACAAACCCGGTGCCGATTGGACGCTGGTGGAGCGTGCCTTGGCAGTGACCGAACGCGAGCCGTATTTTTCATGATTACTCGGGATACAGATCGCTTTTTTGAAGTTGCCCGCAGTGCGCCCGCCGACTTCGGCCCGGCCACTGCACGTGCTGCATTTCTGGTGGCACCGGATGGGTTTTGCCTGGCCGAACAATCCGCGCAAGACAATACCTATATGGCTGCGGCCGGCGCATTCGATGCCGCCCGCGCATCATTGCAGCACCGCGAGTTGCAGCGCGCTATCGCAACGGCAGTGCCGGCCATTTGTTTTGCCGGCAATCCGCAGACGCCGGATGCGGTCTTCCCCAACAACGTATTCGGCACTGCGCAGGGGCGCTATATCGTCGGCCGCATGCGCCACGAGGTACGCCAGCGCGAAGCCGCACGCGGCGATATCCGCGCGTTTTTCCGTGATGTGCTCGGCAAGCAGGAAGTTGACCTCTCTGCCCAGCCGCATGCCTGCGAACTGACCGGCGCGCTGGTGATCGACCGTGCGCGGGGTCTTGGCTTTTGCGGCCTGTCCGAACGCTGCGACGAGGCCGGCGCGCGGCTGATGCACGAGGCATTCGGCTTGCGTGCCACCCTGCTGTTTGATCTGGCCGCCGGCGAATACCACACCAATGTGGTGCTGGCGGTGCTGGCCGGGCGCGCCGCGGTGGTGTGCCCGAACGGGTTTGCCGATGCCGCCGTGGCCGAGGCGATCGCCGCACTGTATGCGCCGCATGCGGTGGTCTGTGATGCCAGCGAACACGCCGCCTTCGTCGGCAATTGCATCGCGTTGTCGGGCGAGTGTGTGTGGATGAGCGCGCAAGCGGCTGCCGCACTGACGCCGGCGCATCGGGAGGTGCTGGCGCAGGCGGGCTTGCGGGTGGAATCGGTGGCGCTGGACGCAATTGAAGCCGCCGGCGGTTCGCTGCGCTGCTGCATTGGCGAGATCTACTGACCAAGGACGCCGCCGTTTGTGCGCAAACCTGAACGGCGCGCTATCCTGTTCAGGAAACTTCAGGGCGGATTCACCGCCTGCTTCCAACAATGCCCTTGTCCGAGTTGCTAGGTTGATCTGCCATGTCCCGTCGTGATCGAACATTGCCGAACGTGCTTGCCGCTGCGCTGATGGCGTTGTTGCCGGTGGCCTCTGCATGGGCGCAACAGATGCCACCGCCGCGTGACCGCAGTCAAGACCGCAGTAATCAGGATCGCGGCAATCAGGATCGCCCGCCACCACGGGATGCGATGTCCGATTCGGTACGGCGTGCCGAGCGCAACAGCCGTGGCGAAGTATTGTCGGCCGAGCGTGTGCAGTACGACGGCCGCGACATGCACCGCGTCAAAGTGGTGGACGACCAAGGCCGGGTGCGCGTGTTCATGCAGGATCCGGCCCGTCGCAGCAATAACGATCAAGCCAAAAGCAGTAATGATGATTGACCCGTCGGTGCTTGCGCTGACCCACAGAACGCCATTTACGAGGATTGAGCATGCGCATCCTGCTGGTTGAAGACGAAGCCCCGTTGCGTGAAACCTTGGCCGCGCGCTTGAAGCGCGAAGGCTATGCGGTGGATGCCGCGCAAGACGGCGAGGAAGGCCTGTACATGGGCAAGGAAGTGCCGTTCGATGTGGGCATCATTGACCTTGGCCTGCCGAAGATGAGCGGCATGGAATTGATCCGTGCACTGCGTGCCGAGGGCAAGAAATTCCCCATCCTGATTCTGACCGCACGCTCCAGTTGGCAAGACAAAGTGGATGGCCTCAAGCAAGGCGCCGACGACTATTTGGTCAAACCGTTCCATGTGGAAGAGTTGCTGGCACGCATCAATGCGCTGGTGCGGCGCGCCGCCGGCTGGAGCAAGCCGACCTTGGAATGCGGGCCGGTAGTACTGGATCTGGCCGCGCAAACGGTGAGTGTGGACGGTGCCAACGTGGACCTGACCAGCTACGAATACAAAGTGCTGGAATACTTGATGATGCACGCTGGCGAGTTGGTCTCGAAGGCCGACCTGACCGAGCACATCTACCAGCAGGATTTCGACCGCGACTCCAATGTGCTGGAAGTATTCATCGGTCGTCTGCGCAAGAAATTGGATCCGGATGGGTCGGTCAAACCGATTGAAACGGTGCGTGGCCGTGGCTACCGGTTCGCCATTGCGCGCAGCGGCGAATGATTTTGCCTGCGCCGGTGGTGCATGAGCCCTCCACCGCCCCCTGATCCCGACGTTGCGCCCAGCGCGTTGCGTCCGCGTCGGCTGCGCATTGCGCAGCCGCGTTCGTTGCAATCGCGCCAGTTATGGGCAGCCAGCTTGGGTTTGATTGCGTTTCTGGCGCTGGCCGGCCTGGCGCTGGATCGCGCGTTCCTGAACACTGCACAAAGCGGCATGCGTGAACGCTTGCACAGTTATGCCCTGGCCTATGCCGGCAGTGATTTTGCCCGCGATGGCAGTGTGATTCCGCCGTGGGAGTCGCCGGATGCGCGCTTCAAGCGTCCGGGTAGTGGCCTGTATGCGCAGATCGTGTTGGCCAACGGACATTGGGAATCGGATTCCGCACAAGGCCCGAAATTGCCCGAGGGGCCGATGTTGCCGCCAGGCACCCAGACCTTCGAAGGGCCATTGCCGCTGACCCAGATTAATGGACAAGCCGGTGAGGTGTATCGCTACGGCTATGGCCTGGCGCTGAGTGAAAACGGAGATGCGGCCAACGAATTGCCGTACACGGTGTATATCCTGGAAGACAGCACCGCACTCGGGCAACAGGTAGCGACCTTTCGTACCGCGCTGTGGCGCTATCTGGGCGGTGCCGGCGTGGTGTTGTTGCTGCTGCAAATGTGGGTGCTGCGTTGGAGCCTGCGGCCATTGCGTGATGTGATCGGCGAGCTCAAGCGCGTGCAAGCAGGTAGCGCCGCAGGCATGAGCGAAGCGCATCCGCGCGAATTGGAACCGCTCACCGACAGCATCAATGCCTTCATCCACAGTGAGCGCGAAAATCTGGAACGGCAGCGCAATACCTTGGCCGACCTGGCGCACAGCCTGAAGACACCGTTGGCGGTGTTGCGCTCGCGGCTGGACAGCGATACCGGCGAGGCCGAGCTGCGCAGTGAAGTGGATACCCAATTGCGCCGCATGAATGATCTGGTGTCGTACCAGTTGGCGCGGGCGGCACGTTCGGGTCACCAGTTGTTTGCAGCCCCCATCGCGATTGAGCCGCAGGCCGAGCAGATCGTGGTCGGGCTGGAAAAGGTGTATGCCGCCAAGGGCGTGTTGTGTGAATTTGAAATCGCCGCCGAGGCGCGCTTTCACGGCGAAACCGGCGACCTTCAGGAATTGCTGGGCAACCTGCTCGAAAACGCCTTCAAATGGGCGAAGTCGCGCGTGCTGTTAACCGTGGCGGAAGGGCAGAGGCTGACCGATCGGCGACCGGGCTTGCTGATCACGGTGGAAGACGACGGCCCCGGGATTGCCGAAGATCGGATTGCTTATGTGCTGCAACGCGGCGTGCGCGGTGACGAGCGTGTGCAGGGCCACGGCATCGGCATGTCGATCGTGCAGGACATCATCAAAAGTTATCGCGGGCAGCTGCATGTGACCCGCTCGCACGAGCTGGGCGGGGCCAAATTCGAAGTGAGTTTGCCACCGGGCCTGTAAATAGAACCGGGCGTACGGGCCAGCGTGCAGGGCTGCTTCAACCAGCTGCCGGCTTAGCGGAACATCCCCGGCAAAAAGCTGTGAAAGCGCGATGGCAGCACGCGGCTGTCACCGGCACTGCGTGCGGGCACGACGGCTTGCGGCTTGGCTTTCGGCGTGCGTTGCACATGGTTGTTGGCAATCGCGCCGTCCAAGTCCGCATCATCCAAGCGATCTGCAGGCGGTGCCGGAGGATCGATCGCGGTGTTGGTGTTCTCGGGCAGCTGGTGCTTGGCCCCGGCGGCATTGGCACAGCCGAACGCAGCCAGCAGGGCGAGGCAGGACAGTGTCTGGCGCAGGCTGACAAGGTGCATGGGCGTCACCGGGTAGAGAGCGTGCAGGGTGCACAACACCGCTGCCGACTATAGCAGGCTGCGTGGGTCGGAGTTGCTGCGCCGCAGCAGGCATGATTCCGGTCACGCGCTGGCTTGCGTATGATTTTGCGCATGTCGAGCTCCCGTGATCATGCCGCGCAATTGAGCGCCGTCCATCTACCCAATGGCGGCAGGACACATGAGTGAGGCCGATGAGCGCGCACTGCTCCAGCGCCTGCAGCACGGTCCAGTCAGTGGCGATCACTTGGCTGCGGAACTGGGATTGACGCGCGCCGCGGTGTGGAAGCGGATCGAAGCGCTGCGGCAGGCCGGGATTGCCATCGACGCTGCACCGGGGCGTGGTTATGCGCTGGTACAGCCACTGGATTGGCTGGCGGACGCGCACATTCGCGCCTTGTTGCCCGCAGCAGTGCAACCGCAATTGACCGCACTGGACATTGTGTGGGGCCTGGACTCAACCAATAGCGAGCTGCTGCGCAGGCAGACCCCGGACGCCGGTTGTGCGGTGTTGCTGGCCGAGCGCCAGACAGGTGGGCGCGGGCGGCGCGGGCGCGTTTGGGCTTCGCCATTGGCTGCGCATGTCTATCTGTCACTGGCCAGATGTTTCGATGGCGGCTTGGCGCGCTTGGGCGGCTTGAGCCTGGTGGCCGGGGTGGCGGTGTGCGAAGCGCTGCACGCACTTGGCTTCACCCAAACAGGCCTGAAATGGCCCAATGATGTGGTGGTGACCGATGGTGATGGCCTGCGCAAACTGGGTGGCTTGCTGGTGGAAGGTGGCGGTGAAGCCGGCGGCGCAGCACGTGCGGTGATTGGGGTTGGCCTGAACGTGCGGATGCCTGCCGCAGCAGCCCGCAGCCTCGATCAGCCTTGGGCGGACATGCAGTCGTTGCAGCCTGCGCCGCCATCACGCAATGCGGTGGTGGCGATGTTGCTGCAACATCTGCTGCCTGCATTGGAGCAGTTTGACGCGCAGGGGTTGTCTGCCTTTTTGCCGCGCTTCAGCGCGTTGGATGTGCTGGCTGGGCGGCCGGTATGTGTGCATGAAGTGTCACGTGTGTGGCATGCACAGGCGCTGGGCATCAGCGAAGATGGCGCACTGCGGGTGTGCAATGAAGCGGGTGAAATTCGCCATGTGCATGCAGGCGATGTCAGCGTGCGTGCAACCAAGGTGACTGGGTGATGACGACGTGGCTGTTTGATCTGGGCAATACCCGCCTGAAATACGCGCCGCTGGTGGCCGATGGCCAACTGGGTGCGGTGCACGCGGTGGCGCATGACGATGCCGAAGCGTGGCTGGCAGCGTTGCCGGAAGGCGAGGTGGCCTGTATTGCCAGTGTGGCCTCGCCGGCGCGGCGGGTGGCATTACTGGACGCCTTGTGCACGCGCTTCCAACGCTTGCATCGGGTGTCCACCGAACCTGCGTTGGGGCCACTGCGCATTGCCTACGCCAATCCGGCGCATCTGGGTGTGGATCGGTTTTTGGCGATGCTGGCCGCTGCCGATGGCCGGGCGGCTTTGGTACTGGGTGTGGGCACTGCGCTGACGCTGGATGTGCTGGACGCGCATGGCCAGCACGGCGGCGGTCGCATCGCGCCGTCGCCCGCGGTGATGCGCGAAGCCCTGCACGCACGCGCGGCGCAATTGCCCGCCCGCGGCGGTGATTACACCGAATTTGCAGATGACACCGCCCCGGCATTGACCTCGGGCTGTGAGGGCGCCGCCTTGGCCTTGATCGAACGCAGCCTGCAGCATGCCACTACGCTGCTGGGTCAGGTGCCGCGCCTGTGCGTGCATGGCGGTGGCGCGCAGGCGCTGCGCCCACACTTGTCCGCGCATGACTGGGTGCCCGATGCGGTTCTGCAAGGCTTGGCGCGTTGGCATGCGCTGCGAATCGCATAAACTGCACGGATGCTGCTGCGCGCTGCCATCGTCATGCTTGTGATGCTCAATCTGGGGGCGGCCGGATGGTGGGTCTGGCAACCGCTGACGGCCACTCCGGCAACCTCGGCGAGCACCCGCGGGCCCCGTCTGCAGCTGGTTGATGAACAATCGGCAGCCACGCTTGCGCCTGCTGCTCGCACGGTTGACCCAGTCACGCCTGCGCCCGTGGCCATGCCGCCGGTGGCGACCACGGCGGTGTGTTTGCGCTTTGGCCCGTTTGCCAGCAGCAGTGCGCGGGATGCGGCGCGTGTGCGCTTGCAGCAGGCAGGTGTAGACCCACGCCCGCATGACAGTCCGGCACGCGAGGTGCGCGGCTGGAAGGTGTACTTGCCGGCGCAGGCATCGCGTGAGGCGGCACTGGCACTGGCCGAAAAAATCAAGGGCGCTGGTGTAGCCGACCTCTTCGTGATGACCCAGGGCG
>DAORUL010000080.1:0-5989 GCA_035433165.1 Thermomonas sp.
GCGTGCTGATCGACAAGACCCCGATCGACTACCTCGACTTCTCCAGCCCCACCCCCAACCTGGGCTCGAAACTGGGGCTGGATGCCACCAACAAATGGCCGGCGGAAACCACCCGCACGTGGAGCAAGCCGATCCAGCTGGATGCCGCGGTGGAAAAGCGCGTGGATGCGCTGTGGGGCGGCCTGTTCGCGGCGCGAACCGACGCGAACTGATAAACTGCCGGGGTCATTGGGGAGTAGCCGCACTTCATCCCGGAGTGGCCTGTGTCAACACACTTGGCAGACATGCCATGGCGCAGGCGGTACCCATCGCTTGGCAAGACCTTTGACCACCACGCTTCCGAGTTGGCCGGGGATGCGTCGTGGTCAATCGTCCGCAGACCGGCCTCGGAAACCTCATGGAAGCACTCCTCGTCTCCACCGGCGTCGTTGCCCTGGCTGAAATCGGCGACAAGACCCAACTGCTGGCCTTTATCCTGGCCGCACGCTTCAAGAAGCCGGTTCCCATCATCCTCGGCATTCTTGCCGCCACCTTGGTCAACCACGGCCTGGCAGGCGCACTTGGCGCATGGATCACGCATAGCGTGAACCCCGGCATTCTGCGCTGGGTGCTGGGGCTGTCGTTTATCGGCATGGCGATCTGGACCTTGATCCCCGACAAGATCGAGGACGAAGAAACCACCATTGCCAGCCGCTTCGGTGTGTTCGGGGCGACCTTGATCACGTTCTTTCTGGCTGAAATGGGCGATAAAACGCAGATCGCCACGATTGCCATGGCTGCCCATTACGGTACCCCGCTGCTGGTCATCGCCGGCACGACGTTGGGGATGTTGATTGCCGACGTGCCGGCGGTGTTTATTGGCGACAAACTGGCGGCCAGAATTCCGATGAAACTGGTGCACAGCATTGCTGCGGCGATCTTTGCGGTACTGGGTGTGGCCACCTTGTTGGGTGCGGGAACCAAATTCGGCTTGTAGCGTTCAAACCACCTCACCTTGCAGGTACCCGCCCGATGCCCAGCCCGCAATCCATACGCATTCCTGCCGGGATCTGGGTGCTGGGCTTTGTCAGCATGCTGATGGACATTTCCTCGGAGATGATCCACAGCCTGTTGCCGCTGTTCATGGTCGGCACCTTGGGGGCCAGTGCGCTGGCGGTGGGCTTGATTGAGGGCCTGGCCGAGGCAACCGCACTGATCGTGAAGGTCTTTTCCGGAACCCTGTCTGACTATCTGGGCAAACGCAAAGGCTTGGCGGTGTTTGGCTATGCCTTGGGCGCGTTGACCAAGCCGTTGTTCGCGCTTGCGCCCAGTTTGGGCATCGTGCTGACCGCGCGGTTATTGGATCGCGTGGGCAAAGGCGTGCGTGGCGCACCCCGCGATGCCTTGGTTGCCGACATCGCGCCCCCCGCAATACGCGGTGCCGCATTCGGTCTGCGCCAATCGCTGGATACCGTAGGAGCCTTCCTCGGCCCGCTGCTGGCCGTGGGCTTGATGCTGTTATGGGCCAATGACTTCCGGGCAGTGTTCTGGGTCGCGGTGATTCCCGGTCTGTTGGCGGTCGCGCTGCTGCTATTGGGGGTGCGCGAGCCGGCAGCACCGCTGGCCGAAAAACGCCACAACCCGATTCGGCGTGACAATCTCAACCGTCTGAGCGGGGCCTATTGGCGGGTGGTGGCGGTGGGTGCGGTGTTCACCTTGGCACGCTTTTCCGAAGCCTTTCTGGTGCTGCGCGCGCAGCAAAGCGGCATTGCACTGGCGTGGGTGCCGTTGGTGATGGTGGCGATGAATGCCATTTATGCCGCATCGGCCTACCCCTTCGGCAAACTCTCTGACCGGATGCGCCACCGAACGCTGTTGGGACTGGGCCTGCTGGTACTGATCGCCGCCGACTTGGTGCTGGCGCACGCCGGGCACTGGAGTACGGTACTGACGGGGGTTGCCCTGTGGGGCATTCATCTGGGGATGACGCAGGGCTTGCTGGCAACGATGGTAGCCGACACTGCACCGGCCGATCTGCGCGGCACCGCGTTCGGCGTGTTCAATCTGGTCAGTGGTGTGGCGATGTTGATCGCCAGTGCGTTGGCAGGCCTGCTGTGGGAGCAGCTGGGGGCGTCCTTCACCTTTTTGGCCGGCGCCGTGTTTTGCGCATTGGCCTTGTTGGGTCTGCTCAAGAAATCCTGAGCCCTGCGCACTTTGCGGCCCCAAAAGAAAAAACCCGGCCGAAGCCGGGTTCTTTCAGCGCGATGCGCGGGCGGAATTAACCAGCCTGCACTTCGTCGGCCTGCAGGCCCTTCTGGCCCTGCACAACCTTGAAGGTGACCTTCTGGCCTTCCTGCAACGACTTGAAGCCGGTGCCCTGGATCGAGCGGAAATGGACGAAAACGTCCGGGCCGCTTTCCGGGGTGATGAAGCCGAAGCCCTTAGCGTCGTTGAACCACTTGACAGTACCGGTTTGACGATCCGACATGTTTGCAACTCCTAGATAAACAGTTTGGAAATGGACACATACCTCGAAACCGGGGCATGACTGTCGAGCAAGGGGTAACGCACACGATGAGCGGATCGCAATGGATCTACCGCATCGGGTCACGATGTACCGTGATCCCGCTTGAAACAGTGGGCGCACCATACCCTGTTTTTGGTCGCAAGTGTGAACCCCTGCGAAATTTTTTTTTTACGGCCCGGTTTGGCCCTACCAATCGGCCTGCTCCGGCAGCAAGCTGCGCAACTCGGCATCGCTCAGATTGCGCCACTGGCCGGGCTTGAGATGGCCCAGCTTCAGGCTGCCAATGCGCGCCCGGTGCAGCTGTTTCACCCGGTAGCCAAAATGCGCCGCCATCAGCCGTATTTGCCGGTTCAAGCCCTGGGTCAACACGATCCGGAAGCCAAACCGGCCCAATTTGCCGGTCTTGCAAGGCAAGGTGGCCTGGCCGTGCACCGGCACCCCGCCGCGCGCCATCGCGCGCAGGAATTCATCGGTGACCTGATGATTGACGGCGACCAGGTACTCTTTTTCCAGCTTGTTTTCCGCACGCAGGATGCGGTTGACGATATCGCCATTGCTGGTCAGCAAAATCAGGCCTTCCGAATCCTTGTCGAGCCGCCCAATCGGAAATATCCGCTGCTGGTGGCCGACAAACTCGACGATATTGCCTTTGACCGAGGCTTCGGTGGTGCAGGTGATCCCCACCGGCTTGTTCAGAACGATGTAGACATGCCGACGCTGGCCCTTGCTGGCGCTGCGCGCAGCCAGTGCAGTGCCGTCGATGCGGACCTCGTCGCCTGCGCCCACCTCGGCTCCGATGCTGGCACGCAGACCATTGACGGTGACCCGACCTTCGGCGATCAGTTGATCGGCCTCGCGGCGGGAGCAGTGGCCGGTGTCGGCAATATGACGATTAAGACGCATGATCCGGCCATTTTACCCGGCATACGCCATCGCGGTGCGCCTTGCGGTGCGTGCGCGGGAGATTGCGCCCCCCCGAATGCGACAGGCCGGCGATTGCCGGCCTGTCGGTGCCCCACTGGCTACGCGTGCTCAGTTCTCAACGAATGGCTTGCGCGGCAGCTTCTGCGGGCGGGTGGCCGCGTTGTACACGAACGAGGCCACAATCGCGGAGGCCTGCTTCAAATCGGCTTCCACTGCATGATCCTGGACGTCCAGATCGGTGTGGTGGACATGGCTGAAATAGTCCAGCTGATCTTGCACAAACTGGAACCCGGGCACGCCCACGGCATCAAAACTGATGTGGTCGGTACTGCCGGTATTGCGCTGGGTGACGATGGTCGCACCCACGTCATTCCACGGCTTCAGCCATTCGGCAAAAATCGGCGCGGCGGCCAGATTCTCTTGTGCGTAGATGCCGCGAATCTTGCCGCTGCCGTTATCCAGATTGAAATACACCGACACCTTGCCGTAGTCCTGACCTCGGATCAGCTTGCCCTTGCTGGGCCGCAAGAAGGCAGGCAGTGCTTTTTGTTCGGGGTCCTTGGGCTCCTCGAACTTGCCGATGTGCCGCTTCACATAGTCCTGCGAGCCGATCAGGCCTTGTTCTTCACCGGTCCACAACGCCACCCGGATGGTGCGATTGGGCTTGGCACCCACGGCTTTCAAAATACGCATGGCTTCCATCATCACCGCCACACCCGCGCCATTGTCATTGGCGCCGGAGCCGGCATGCCAGGAGTCCATATGGGCACCCAACATCACCACCTCATCACGCTGCGGGCCGCTGCCGGGAATTTCGGCAATCGTGTTGTAACCGGGCTGATTACCGTCACTCAGGAAGTTGGCATCCACCGCCACACGCAATTTGACCGGTTCCTTGCGCTCCAGCGCGCGCATCACCGTGTTGTAGTGCTCGGCCATCATCACCAGCGCCGGCACGCCTGCCGATTCACCGGCCTTGCGTGAACCGCCGCCCATGACGCGCACGATGCCATCGTTCCAACTGCTGATCGACACTGTCGCAAGCGCGCCCTCGTCAATCAGATATTGATTGATCAACGGAGCCAGCTCCATGCGCGCACGGAAACGCGCAATCATCGCCGGGTCCGTCTTGCGCTCATCGGCCAGTGGATACGAAATCAATTCCTCCAGACTGTCATGGTCGTGACGCTGGAAATCAGATTTTTCATTGGGCTTGTAGGCACGCAAGTCATCGGTGAACACGATCTTGCCGCGCAACTTGCCTTTCCACTTTTCCAGATCAGCCTTGGACTCGATCTTGGCGAATATCGCCTCGCCCTCCACCGCGCCATGCGTGCCCGGTGTCCACGCCTTGGGCAGCGCATGCAGCGGCATCGCACGCGGGCTCAGCATTTCCACGCTGGCATCGGTGAACGCCCAGCTGCGGCCGAGGTCGTCAATCGCCTCGTCATGCACATTGGCCATGCCCCATTCGTTGAATTTGCTGCGCGTCCAGCGGTTGGCTTCCAGCATGGAGGGCGACAGGGTCAGGCGCGGACCGATCACGTCGGTCAGGTGATCCAGCGTCTTCATCACCTGCGAGCGCGCAAACGCCTCCTGGCGAATCTTGGCGGTCATATCCAGATCCACGCGCTCCTGCGCAAATGCCGCCTGTGTGCACACCAGCAACACTGCGGTTGCCAAACTCCATCGCTTCATTGGTTGTCCCCTCGTCACAAGAACATTGGAGTCTAGACAGGCGCTTATGCGGATTCGTGGGCCATCGGTCATGCCGATGTCGGCAAGGGCGTGACGCCCACCACGTTCTGATGCCGGGCAGCCGCTACGCCTGCCGTAGAATTGCAACATGAATTACCGTCACGCTTTTCACGCCGGCAACCACGCCGATGTGCTCAAACACGTGGTCTTGCTGGCCCTGTGCGATGCACTGACCGCCAAACCTGCGCCCTGCTTCGCACTGGATACCCACGCCGGGCGCGGCGTGTACCGCCTGGATGGCGAAGCCGCGCAGAAAACCGGCGAGGCGCAGGACGGCATTGCCCGCCTGATCGCAGAAACCCCCAAGCAACCCGCGATCCGCCGCTATCTGGCCGCCGTGCAAGCCTGCCGCGAGCAACACGGCGCGCACAGCTACCCCGGCTCGCCGTGGCTGCTGGCGCACGCGCTGCGCGAGCAAGACCGCATCGCGCTGTGCGAATTGCATCCGGAAGAAGCGCAAGTGCTGGGCAGCCATTTCGAAGCCGACCCGCGCATGGCCGTGCATCCGCGCGATGGCTACGCCGCGATCAAGGCGCTGCTGCCACCCAAGCACGGCGCACAAAAATTCGCCCGCGGGCTGGTCCTGATCGACCCGCCGTATGAGGCGCAACTGGACGAATTCGACATCGCGCTGGCTGCCCTGCGCGAAGGGTTGGCACGCTGGCCGCAAGGCATGTTCGCGCTGTGGTACCCGATCAAACAGCGGCGCAGCCTGCACACGTTCTACCGCAAGGCGGCGGGGCTGTCGGCCAAATCCAGTCTGCTGCTGGAATTGCTGGTGCGCCGCGACGACTCCCCGCT
>DAORUL010000080.1:6089-7776 GCA_035433165.1 Thermomonas sp.
TCCAGTTTTTTTGCCCTGTTCGACGACATCGCCAGCCTGCTGGATGACATCGCAGCAATGACCAAAGTCGCCAGCGGCAAGACCGCCGGCGTGCTGGGCGACGATCTGGCGCTGAATGCCGAACAGGTCTCCGGCATTCGCGCCGAACGTGAACTGCCGGTGGTGTGGGCGGTGTTCAAAGGCTCGCTGATCAACAAGGCGATTCTGGTGCCGGCGGCACTGGCCATCGCCGCGCTGGAAGCCTGGCTGAAAGCGCAGGGCATCGCCGTCCCGTTGATCCTGCCGCTGCTGATGCTGGGTGGCGGCTATCTGTGTTTCGAGGGGGCGGAAAAACTGGCGCACAAGTTCCTGCATCGGCAGGCAGACGCCCAGCACCACGCCGCGCTGGTGCAGGCGGTGGACAACCCCGCCGTGGACCTGCTCGCCTTCGAACAGGACAAGATCAAAGGCGCCATCCGCACCGATTTTGTGCTGTCGGCGGAAATCATCGTGATCACGCTGGGCACGGTGGCCACGCAAACGCTGCCCGCACAATTGGGCGTCTTGGTGGCCATTGCGCTGCTGATGACCATGGGGGTGTATGGACTGGTGGCGGGCATCGTCAAATTGGACGATGTGGGCCTGCATCTGGCCCGCCCCACCGCCGGCAACCTCAGCGCCGCACTGGGCCGCGGCATTCTGGCCTTCGCGCCCAAGCTGATGCGGTTTTTGTCGGTGGCCGGCACGGTGGCGATGTTTCTGGTGGGTGGCGGCATCCTGGCGCATGGCATCGCGCCGTTGCACCACGCCATTGCCGCGCTGAGCACGGGCAGTTTGGGCTGGCTGTGGGGCGCATTGCTCAATGGCGGGGTTGGGGTGTTGGCGGGCGCACTGCTGGTGGCGATACTTTCGGCCCTGTCGCGCTTGCGCGGCAAGTCGCATACTCCGCAGGCATGAACTCACCGAACGGACACGCGCCGTTCATTTTTTTAACACCTGTCACGCGATGATGCTGCCATGGCCGCTCGCAACCGCATGCCCCCGTGGCACGAACATATCCGCCTCAGCAACGGGCGGGATATTCTGATCCGCCCTATTCGGCCGGAAGACGCCGGGCCAATGCAGGCCGCGTTTACCTTGCTGGAGCCGGATGAAATCCGCCAGCGCTTCCTGCATCCGATGAAGGAGCTCAGCCACAAGCAAGCCGAGCAGCTCACCCGCCCCGACCCGCGCCGCGACTTCGCGCTGGTCGCTGCCGAGCCGCTGCCGCCGGGCGAGGCGTTGATTGGCGCAGTGGCACGCATTTCCATCGACGCCAATGGCAAAGATGCGGAATTCGCCATCCTGGTCAGTCACTACGTCAATGGCATGGGCCTGGGCCGGCACTTGATGCGCCGGCTGGTGCGGTGGGCCAAGGGCCGCAAGGTGCTGCGCGTGTATGGCGATGTGCTGGAAAGCAATCTGCCGATGCAAGCGCTGGCGCAGTCGCTGGGCTTCCATCGCGAAGCCGCCGGCGAAGCCGGTTTGGTGCGGGTGGTGTTGGATATTCCACCGCCCAAACCCAAACCCCCGCTACCGCCGCCGGCCTTCCTGAGCAGCGTGCAGGGGTAAAATTTCCCGCACAACCCAACCACACACGCGCTGGCGCCCTGCGTCCGGCGCTGCCCATCATTTCATGCCTGAATCCTTGCTTGCGTTTGCCACCCCC
>DAORUL010000081.1:0-7457 GCA_035433165.1 Thermomonas sp.
TAGGCATTTTGGGCGGCGGCCAATTGGCACGCATGATGGCGCTGGCCGGCGCGCCGCTGGGCTTGCGCTTTTTGGTGCTGGATACCGTGGCCGACGCCTGCGCCGGGCAATTTGCGCCGATGGTGGTGGGCGATTTCACCGATCACGCCGCGCTGGCGCAGTTTGCGTCGCAGGTGGATGTGGCCACCTTCGACTTCGAAAACGTGCCCGCGCAGTCGGCGCAGTGGTTGACCGACCGAGTGCCGGTATTCCCGGGCCCGCGTGCATTGGCGACTGCCCAAGATCGCTTGGCCGAGAAGACCCTGTTCCGCGAATTGGGCATCCCGGTGCCGCCGTTTGCAGCCATCGACACACAGGCGCAGTTGCATGCAGCCGTGACCGAGATTGGCACGCCATGCATCCTCAAAACCCGGCGCTTGGGCTACGACGGCAAAGGCCAGTTCCGCATCAAAGCACCCGCCGATGTGGATGCGGCATGGGCCGCGCTAGGCGCACAGGCCGATAAAGTAGGGTTGATTTTGGAAGGCTTTGTTGCTTTTCAGCGCGAGCTTTCGGTGGTGGCGGTGCGCGGCCGCGATGGCCAATTCCGCACATGGCCATTGACTGAAAACTGGCATGTCGATGGTGTGCTGTCGGCCAGCCTTGCGCCGGCGCAGGTGGACGATGCCTTGCGCGATACCGCGCTGGGGTATGCGCGGACATTGGCGGAAGCACTCGATTACGTGGGTGTATTTGCGCTGGAATTGTTCTGCCGCGATGGTGAATTATTGGCCAACGAAATGGCCCCGCGCGTGCACAATTCCGGCCATTGGACGATCGAGGGCAGCGAGACCAGCCAGTTCCAGAATCATTTGCGCGCCGTGCTGGGCTTGGCGCTGGGCAGCACCCGCATGATCGGAACGGCGTGCATGCTCAACTGGTTGGGGCAGATGCCGGATGCGGGCGCAGTCTTGGCCGAAGCTGGCGGCCATTGGCACGACTACGGCAAACAGCCGCGCGCGGGTCGCAAGGTCGGGCACGCAACACTGCGTGCGGACTCCCGCAAGGAATTGGCCGAAGCTTTGCAGCGTGTAGGCGAGGTGTTGGGCCGGCAATCGCAAGTCGCGCCGGTGGTGCTGGCTTTGGAAGGCGCTGGCTGATCGCACGCTGACGCCGACCGTCGGGTGTTCGCTTCGCGGCTCGAAATGCGGCTACGCGAATCACCCGACGGTCGGCGCCATCGCCCAGGTGACATCGCAAAAAAACGGCCGGATCGCTCCGGCCGTTTTCGTATTGCACATGTGTGCGAATTACTTCATCTGCGCTGCCACAAAATCCCAGTTCACCAGGTTCCAGAATGCTTCCACATACTTCGGGCGGGCATTGCGGTAGTCGATGTAGTAGGCGTGTTCCCACACATCGCAGGTCAGCAGCGGGGTGTCCTCGCCGGTCAGCGGGGTGGCCGCGTTCGGCGTACTCACCAGCGCCAGCGCGCCGTCCGGACGCTGCACCAGCCACGCCCAGCCGGAGCCGAAGGTGGTGACGGCGGTCTTGCTGAAAGCTTCCTTGAACGCCTCGAAGCTGCCGAACGCGGCGTTGATGGCCTCGCGCAGCTTGCCGCTGGGCGCGCCGCCGCCATTGGGCTTCAGGCAATTCCAATAAAAGCTGTGGTTCCATACCTGCGCGGCGTTGTTGAACATGCCACCTTGCGACTTCCGGATGATCTCTTCCAGCGTGGCGTGTTCAAACTCGGTGCCGGCAATCATGCCGTTGAGGTTGGTGACATACGCCTGATGATGCTTGCCGTAGTGGAAATCAATGGTTTCGGCAGAAATATGCGGCTCAAGGGCGGTGCGGTCGTAGGGAAGGGCGGGCAGTTCGATGGCCACGATGGGCTCCTGTCGGTGTGAAATGCGAATGCGGCCTGGGCGGCGCGCGACGAATTACAATAGGCGATTGTATCTGCCCGGCGCGTTGTTGCACCGTGAAGCGCGCAGGCCACACTGTTGCAGGAGTTTGTTCAATGCCATCCGTGGAAGAGCGCATCCGTGCCGAGGTTGAAAGGCATCCCATCGTGTTGTTCATGAAGGGCACCGCGCAGTATCCGATGTGCGGCTTCTCCAGCCGCGCGGTGCAAGCGCTGCAGGCGGCCGGGGCGGATCATCTGCATACCGTCAACGTGCTGGAAGAACCGGAAATTCGCGCCAATTTGCCGCGCTATTCCGATTGGCCGACCTTCCCGCAATTGTTCATCCATGGCGAGCTGATTGGCGGTTGCGATATCACCGTGGAATTGGCCGAATCCGGCGAGCTGGCGCGACTGGTCGCCGACGCGCAAAAGGCATGAGCATGCAACCTGTGTTGCAAGATCGGATCATCTTGATTTCCGGCGCTGCCGGTGGCCTGGGCACGGCTGCTGCGATAGCCTGCGCGCAAGCAGGGGCCATCGTCATTCTGCTGGGGCGCAAGGTGGCGGCACTCAACCGTGTGTATGACGCGGTCAAGGCGGTGGGGCCGGAACCCATCTTGTATCCAATGGATTTGGAAGGCGCATCCCCGGACGATTACGATCAACTGGCACAGGCCATTGAAGCCCAATTCGGCAAACTCGATGGCCTGTTGCATTGCGCCGCCGAGTTCAAGGGCCTCACGCCCTTGGCACATACCGACCCGGCCAACTTTGCGCGTGCCATCCACATTAACCTGACCGCACGCTGGTGGCTGACCCAAGCCTGCCTGCCGCTGCTGGCCAACTCCGATGTCGGCGCTGTGGTGTATGCGGTGGATGATCCGGCACGCAGCAGTGGTGCGTTCTGGGGTGGTTATGGCATCGCCCAAGCCGGGCAGGCCGCGATGATTGCGATGCTGCAAGCCGAGCTGGGTGAACACGGCCCGCGCATCAGCGGCTATTGCCCTGGCCCGATGCGCACCCAGTTGCGTGGCAAGGCGTATCAGGCCAATAACGACTTGAACGCACGCCCGGCCACTGACTATGCCCAGGCCTGCGTGATGCTGCTGTCATCCGCAGGGGCAGGGTGGCGTGGCAAGATTCAGCACGCCGGGCCTGAGTCAAGCGCATGACGATTACCGCAGCCGCCTTGTTGTTGTTCTTCATCCTCGACCCGCTGGGCAATATCCCGGTGTTTCTGAGTTTGCTGAAAGAACTGCCGCCGCAGCGGCAGCGCAAGGTACTGGTGCGGGAATTGCTGATTGCGCTGGGCGTGCTGATGCTGTTCCTGTGGGGCGGTCAATACGCGCTGGAATTGATGCATTTGAAGCAGGAGTCGGTATCGATTGCCGGCGGCATCGTGTTGTTCCTGATCGGCCTGCGCATGATCTTCCCCACCGCCGAAGGGGTGATGGGCGATGTCCCCGGTGGCGAGCCCTTCATCGTGCCACTGGCTATTCCGATGATCGCAGGCCCCTCGGGGATGGCCGCTGTGATGCTGCTGGGCAGCCAACAGCCGGATCGCATGGGCGACTGGATGCTGGCGCTGACCCTGGCCTGGGGAGCCACGGCAGTGATTTTGTTCTGTGCTACGTGGCTGAAAAAGTGGTTGGGCATGCGCGTCCTTACCGCGCTGGAGCGGCTGATGGGGATGGTGATCGTGGCCATTTCCGTACAGATGTTGCTGGATGGCATCAGCAGCTATTTGCACCCAGTAACCTGAATGGCAACAAGGACTTGGCGCAGTGCGAAGGCGGTCACGGGACGGTCATCGCAGCGTCATCTGGCCCGGTTACCGTGTTAAACTTTGGTGATCCCGTTCGCTGGGGTATGGCAGCGGGAACCCCACATACAGCGCCGACAACCGTTGCAGAGCGGGCTTGTTGGCTATCGCCATCGCAAGCTCGTCACTATATTCATTCATAACGAGGTCATCTCATGAAGCATCCGAACCACGCGCGTCTGTCCAAACTGGCGCTGGGTCTGGTCGTTGCCCTTGCCGCAGCTCCCGTGTTCGCCCAGAGCACCTCCGCCGGTGTCGGTGGTCAAGTCACCGGGAACAATGGACAGCCAGTGGCTGGCGCCGAGGTCATCATCACCCATGTCGAGTCCGGTACCGTCAGCCGCGCCACCACCGATGCCAGCGGCCGCTACAACGCCCGCGGCCTGCGCGTGGGTGGCCCGTACACCATTGTCGTGACCAAGGCGGGCGAAGGCACTGATACTGAGAGCAACGTTTATCTGGGACTCGATCAAGTAGCGACGGTGAACGCGACGCTGCAGCCCGATGGCGCTACCACGCTGGAGTCGGTGGTTGTGGTCGGTCAAGCAGACAATACGTTCTCGTCGGAGAATCGCGGCATGGGAACGTCTATTTCCCGCGCTGAGCTCGACCGAACCCCGTCGCCCGATCGATCCATTCAGGACGTTGTCCGTACAGATCCCAACGTGGTGGTCACCGATCGTGATCGCGGCGCGTTTTCGGCTATGGGCCAGAACTTCCGCTACAACAGCATCACCGTTGACACAATCCAGGCAGGCGACCCCTTCGGTCTGAACGACAATGGCCTGCCGACTAAGGGAACGCCGATTTCGCAGGATGCGATCGAGAGCTACAACATCTCCACCGCCAATTACGATGTTGCCACCCGTCGCGGTGTCGGTGCTTGGGTCAATGCCGTAACCAAGTCGGGAACCAACGATCTACACGGTTCGCTGTATTACGTCTACCAGGATGCCGATAACATGATCGGCAAGGGTGGTACGAACAGGAATGCACTCACTCGATGGAACGGGTTCGAGAAGGACACTACGGCCGGTTTCACGCTTGGTGGCCCGATCATCAAGGATAAGTTGTTTTTCTTCGTGTCTTATGAGGAGGGACAAAAAAAAGGTTTGAATGGCCTCTGGGGTGCGTCTGATGGAACCAAGGGCTTCAAGGCTTCGGGCATAACACAGGCCAATATCGATGCGGTCATGGCTACGGCTGAGGCCGCAGGCCTCACCCAGCCCGCCGAAAGCACCACGGCTGACATGCAGACCAAGCGTGCGCTGGTCAAGCTGGACTGGAACATCAACGACTTCCATCGCGCCAGCCTGCGCTGGAGCCAGACCAAGGAAGACGAGCCGATCATCGTTCAGGGCAACAGTTCTCGCGTCAATTTGCCAAGCAACTGGTACGGTCAGGACAAGAAGAGTACTGGCGCAACTCTGAGTCTGTATGACGACTGGTCGGATAACTTCTCCACAGAGTTGTCGATTGGCTACAGCAAGTTCGACCAGCTCCGCGGCCCGCTTTTCGGACAAGCACAGCCAGCAATCACAGTTCATACCGATGGCACCAGTAACGGCCCATCCATTGTGCTGGGGACCGAATACTCAAGCCAGGCGAACGTGCTTGCGACCAAATCGTATACAGCGTATTTCGCCGGAAACTGGTATCTGGGCGATCACGTCGTCAAGGCCGGCCTCGATTATCAGCAGGACGAGTTCTACAACCTCTTCCTGCAAGGTTATTACGGCTCGTACGAGTTCCTATCGCCGGCACTGTTCGCGCAGGCGGTGGCCAACCCGGCGTCCGGCGTGTATCGCTACCAGTTCAAGTCTCCCGCAACCGGCTACACGCTCGACAATGACGTGGCAGCGCAGTTCAAGATGAAGCAGTACGGCTTCTTCCTGCAGGACACGTGGCAGGCTACTGATCGGCTTTCGATCCAGTATGGTGTGCGCTACGACCTGCCGAAGATCAATCCCGACCCGACCCTAAACCCCTGTTTTGCGGCAGCTCCGGGGGCTGGTTCATTGGGAAGCTATGGGTCCTGTTATCTTCAGGCGAACGCGTCAAACCCGAATGCGGCAGTGGGTGGTTTTGGCTATCCGAATACCAACAGCATCGATGGGAACGGCGTGGTTCAGCCGCGCTTCTCCTTCAACTACAGTTTCGACACCGAGAAGATGATGCAGCTGCGCGGAGGTGCGGGTCTCTTCATCTCCAATACCCCGGCAGTCTGGATTGCCAATCCATACTCGAACAACGGCGTGTCGGTGGCGTCCTTCGATTTCACCAGCAACACTAGTTCGCTGCCGTTCAACCCCGATCCTTACAACCAGCTGCCCTCGGGCACGCCGGCCGTGCCGGGGCTTGGCAGGTCGACAATGAACGTCAATGTGGTGGATCCGAACTTCAAGATGCCCACGGTCGCGAAGTTCACCTTGGGCTTCGACAGGGAACTCCCCTGGTTCGGTCTGATCGGTACTCTGGAATACCAGCATCTGGACGTCGTCAAGGGTATCCGCTACGTCGATATCAACATGGGTGCGCCAACCGGAACCTTGCCGGATGGACGTCCGACGTACAACCAAAATCTGTCCACTCTCAATGGAACCGACTACTGGAACCGGAATCCGTCATTCGGCAATGTCATCCTTCTGACGAATACCGACAAGGGCAAGTCGGATAACTTCACGGTCTCATTGCGAAAGCCATTCAGCAATGACTGGAGTGGGCGTCTTTCGTACACGTACAGCCGGGCAACTGACGTCAATCCTGGCACGTCTAGCGTCGCCTACAGCAGCTACTCCAGTCGGACGTTCGCCGATGTCGGTGCTGAGGAAGAGGGCATCTCCAACTATTCGATTCCGAACCGGGTGATCGCCCAGCTCAGCTGGCAGCATCGCTTCTTCGGGGATTATGTGACTCGTATTTCGGCGTTCTACGACGGACATGACGGCGCGCCTTACAGCTGGACGTTCAACAGCGATGTTCAGGGCGTGGGCATCTTCAATGCTCTCGCCTACGTACCGGAGGCGCCGGGTGACATCGTATGGGCAAATGCTGCTTCAAAGGCAAAGGCGGACTCTTTCTGGGCTTTCGTCTCCAGCAATGTCGAGCTGCAGGGGCGGCGCGGTCAGATCTTTGATCGCAATGCCGCTCGTGCGCCTTGGGTCAACCAGCTCGACCTCAGCTTCTCGCAGGAGATCCCGGGGTTGAGGGCAGGTCACAAGGGTGAGATCCGCTTGGATATCTTCAACTTCCTCAACCTGTTGAACAGCAAATGGGGTGTGGAATATCGGGCGAGCTTCCCGCTGTACCGCTATCTGGCTGACGTGAGCGGGGTCTGCACCGCGGTCAGCGCGGTCTGCACCTCCAACGATATCGGCAAGTACATCTACGATATCTCCAACACCGGCCGTTACGGCGCCGCGGGTACATATGCCCCGGCCAGCCTCTCTCCGAATGAGAGCTTCAACCCGTCACAGCGGTGGTCAATGAGGGTTACCCTGCGATACAAGTTCTAACCAGTTTGAACTGAGCGTCCTGTAAGACGGAAAACGGCCGGGGAAACCCGGCCGTTTCTTTTTGCCGGCTCGTCGCGTGCGCGACGACAGGGGGACTGCGCTAAAGTGCGAGGCCCATGAACACATCGAATCCCATGCCGCAGTCGGCCTCGTCTTCCACGCTTCCTACCGTTTCCACCCACATCTATCCCCGTGGCGCGCTGGACGTGCTCTCCCGCGAGGAAGTGGCGCG
>DAORUL010000082.1:0-4085 GCA_035433165.1 Thermomonas sp.
GCAATCAAGCGTCCTGCCACCGGCTGCACGGCCTGCAATCCGGCCTGCACCTGCGCCAGCGTGGCACCGACCGCCAGCGCCATCGCGGCTGCCGCCAGCGCGTTGCGCACGTTATGGCGGCCGGGCATGGGCAGCGTGATGGCGATCTCACCCGCACCGGTGATCAGCACGAACTGCGAGGCCTGGGGCGTGCTGCGCACATCGCGCGCACTGACATCGGCAACCGTATCCAAGCCGAATTTCAGCACCCGCTTGCCGTGCAAGCCTTCCAGGAAATGCAGTGCGAACGCATCATCGGCATTGACCACGGCCACACCATCGTCGGCCAATGCGGTGTAAATCGCACCCTTGGTCTGCGCTACGCCCAGCAAGCTACCCATACGCTCCAAATGTGCCGGCGCGATGTTGTTGACCAAGGCCACGTCGGGGCGCGCAATCGTGGTGAGGTAAGCAATGTCGCCAGGCTTGCCTGCACCCATTTCGTACACCGCAAAACGGACATCTTCGGGGGCATCCAGCACCGCCAGCGGCAGCCCGATTTCGTTGTTGCGGTTGCCCGGGTTGGCGTAGGCACCGCCCAGCTGATTCAAGATCGACAGCAGCAAGGTCTTGACCGAGGTTTTGCCGTTGCTGCCGGTCACGGCCAGCACCTTGGTGCTGCGCTCACGCTGGACAGCTGCGGCAAGGTCGGCCAGTGCGCGCTCGGTATTCGGCACGATGATTTGCGCGATGTTCACATCCACTGGCCGGGCGACCATTGCCGCTACGCAACCGCCATTGGCCGCCGCTTGCACATGCGCGTGGCCATCGAAATTTTCGCCTTTCAAAGCGACAAACAAGGGCTGCCCTTGCAAGGGCAATGCACGTGTATCGGTGGCCACTGCCCCCACCCAAGCATCGGCACCTTGCAAGCTGCCGCCAGTGACCGCGGCGATCCACGCCAACGCACGCGGCTTCATGCGCGCCTCCGCAGCAGTGCGCGCGCGATCTGCGCGTCGTCAAACGGATGCTTCACACCAGCCACATCCTGGTAGGGCTCGTGGCCCTTGCCGGCAATCAGCACCACATCGCCAGCGCCGGCGTGCTCGAGTGCCCGGGTAATCGCCGCAGCACGATCGCGCTGCACGATGACCTGCGCAGGTTGCGCAAAGCCGGCCAGGATGTCGGCCACGATGGCATCGCCATCCTCATGCCGTGGGTTGTCGTCGGTAACGATCACCACATCGGCCAAGCGCTCGGCAATCGCGGCCATTTGCGGACGCTTGCCGGTATCACGCTCACCACCGCACCCGAATACGCAGGTGAGCCGGCCTTCGACATGCGCACGCAGCGATGCCAGCGCCTGCTCCAGTGCGTCGGGGGTGTGCGCGTAGTCCACTACCACCAAGGGCAATGCCTCACCGGACTCGGACACATCACCACCAAGGCGATTCATGCGTCCATCCACCGGCAGCAACTGCGACAGGGTTTCGGCAATCAATGCCGGCGTCATGTCCAGTGCATACAACGTGGCGGCAACGCCCAGCAAATTATCGACATTGAAACGGCCCAGCAGCGGTGAACGCACCGGATGCGCCTGACCGCCGGCATGCAGCATGCAGCGGGTGCCGCTAGCGTCCAACACCACGTCCTCGGCGCGCACGCTGGCACCGGCAGCCCCGCGTGAGGAAAACCCGAAGACGCGCACCTTGCCACTGACCGCTGCGTGCAATTCACGGCCAAAGGCATCATCCAGATTGACCGTTGCCGCGCGCAGTCCCGGCCATTCCAGCAATTTGCGCTTGGCCGCACCGTAGTTGGCCATGTCGCCGTGATAGTCCAGATGGTCGCGGGTGAGATTGGTGAACACCGCGACATCGAAATGCACACCATCCACGCGGCCTTGATCCAGCGCATGCGAGGACACTTCCATCGCCACCGCCGACGCCCCCTCATCACGCAACTCGGCGAGCAGTGCATGCAGGCGCAGCACCAGCGGCGTGGTGAAACCGGTCGGCACAGTCTTTGGCCAAATGCCGCTACCCAAGGTGCCCAAGGTGCCGACCGTTTGCCCGCGCAACGTCCATGCCTGCGCCAGCAATTGCACGGTCGACGTTTTGCCATTGGTGCCGGTGACACCCACCGTGGTCATCTCGGCGCTGGGATGGCCGTGGAACTGATCGGCCATCGCGCCCATGCGTGCGCGCAAGCCCGGCACCGCAATCGCATCGGCCGGTGCCGGCAGCGCCTCTGGTGCCGGCGGCTCGAACAACACCGCGCTGGCACCGGCGGCACGCGCGGCATCGACAAAATTCAGGCCATGCGCACCAAACCCGGCAATCGCCACGAAGGCATTGCCTGGCTGCACTTCACGGCTGTCTTGCACCAACCCGGTGACCGCAAGATCGGCCGACAGGCTTTCCAGCTCGGGCAGCAATTCGCGCAACAACATGCTGTGGGTCATTGCACACCCCCATGCGCGGGCAACTTGCTCGCTGCAACAGTGGCCGCATTTGCCAGTTTCGGTGCGGCTTGACCTGCCGCCTTGGCACGCTTGGCCTCGGCCGCGTCCTGCACCGCCAGCCATGCATCCAGATTGTCGGGGGCCACATCCATCAAGCGCAGCGCGCCTTCCATCGTGCTACGAAACACCGGGCCTGCCACCACCCCGCCGTAGTAGCCCTTGCGCGACGGGTCGGGGTCGTTGACCGCCACCACCATCGCAAAGCGCGGATGATCGACCGGCACCAAACCGGCGAAATACCCGATGTAGCGCCGCGAATAACCGCCCGCACTGGCCTTGCGCGAAGTACCGGTTTTGCCCGCCACGTGATAGCCCAAAATCGCCGCTTGGGTGGCGGTGCCGCCCGGCTCGGTCACGGTCTGCATCATCCGCAACACTTCATGCGCGATGTTCTCGTCCAAGACGCGCCTGGGCGGATTGTGTTGATCCTTCACGAAACTCGGCTGGTGCAGCAAGCCGCCATTGCCCAACGCCGCGTAAGCGGTGGCAATCTGCAACGGGGTCACGCTCAGGCCATAGCCATAGCTCATGGTTTGCTTGCTGGTGCCACTCCAGCGATCCGGCTGCGGAAACAATCCTGCGGCTTCGCCGGGGAACCCGCTATGGGTGGAGCTGCCATAGCCGAAGCGGCGCAGGAAGCTGTTGAATTGCGCATCGGTCAAGCGCCTGGCCACCAGTGATGCGCCCACGTTCGAGCTTTTGCGGATGATGCCGGTGGTGTCCAACACGCCATAGTTATGGGTGTCGGTGGTGCGGTATTTGCCGTTGGCAATCCAGCCGGGACTGGTATTGAACAGGGTTTGCGGCGTAATCACTCCGGCTTCCAACCCGGCGGCTACCGTGATCGGCTTCATGGTCGAACCCGGTTCCAGCAAATCGGTCACGGCACGGTTGCGGTGTGCATCGCGTGGGCTGCTGCCCACCGCATTGGGATTGAAGGTGGGAAAATTGGTCATCGCCAGCACTTCGCCGGTGGCCACATCCAGCACCACGGCCGAGCCACTGGCCGCACCGGTTTCGCTGATCGCATTGCGCAGCTCGCGGTGGGTCAAATACTGGATGCGGCGATCAATGCTCAGGGTCAATTCGTGGCCCGGTTGCGCCGCGCGCACCAGATCCACGTTTTCAACGATGCGCCCCTTGTTGTCGCGAATCACACGTTTGACCCCCGGCGTACCGCTGAGCCAATCGTCGAACGCCAGTTCCAGCCCTTCCTGACCACGATCGTCAATACTGGTGAAGCCGAGCACCTGCGCCAGCATTTCACCTTGTGGATAGAAGCGGCGGTATTCGCGCTGACTGGCCACGCCGGGAATCTCCAGCGCCAGAATGCGCGCGGCTTCATCCGGATTGATGCGCCGCTTCAGATACACGAACTCCTTGCCGGCGCGCGTACTCAGACGCTGCGCCAACTCGTCTTGCGGCATCCCCAATGCTTGCGCCAATGCCGGCAGGCGCGCCGGTGCCTTCAGCAACTCCCTGGGGTTGGCCCAAATGGATTCCACCGGCGAGGAAATTGCCAACGGCTCGCCATTGCGGTCGGTGATCATCCCGCGCGAGGTGGCGATTGGCAGATCACGCA
>DAORUL010000082.1:4185-7341 GCA_035433165.1 Thermomonas sp.
CTTTCCGCCCACGTGGCCTGCTCCAACTGCAAGCGCCCGAATTCGATGTTCAAGGTGTCCCGCGCTTTTTCCAGCCGGGTCAAGGCCACGAAGGCCTGCCGATGCTCATGCCGATCGCGCACGATCAACAGCGCCGTGGCGATATTGGCCAGCACCAGCATGGTCAGCAGCAGGCCGCGAATCATGCTGCCACCTGCAATTTTTCGGCCACCCGCAGCACTGCACTGCGCGCACGCGGGTTGGTCGCCAACTCGGCTGCGCCAGCTTTCTGCGCACCCCCCACCAGCTTGAGCGTGGGCGTGAATGCCACTTCCACCGGCATCCGCCGATTGGCGGGCGGTGCCTTGGCATGCCGCAGCATGAATTGCTTGACGATGCGGTCTTCCAACGAATGGAAGCTGATCACCGCCAGCCGCCCACCGGGCTTGAGTTGCTGCATCGCGGCGTCCAACCCAGCTTCAAGATCGGCCAACTCGCGGTTGATATGGATGCGAATGGCCTGGAAGCTGCGAGTCGCCGGATGCGTCTTGCTGTCACCACGCGGCATCACACTTGCGATCAGCTCAGCCAGCTGCGCCGTGCGCAACAGCGGCTCCTGCGCACGGCGTGCCACGATCACCCGCGCAATCCGCCGGCTCTGGCGCTCTTCGCCATGAATCCACAACACTTCCGCAATATCTTTTTCCGCGGCATGCGCCAACCATTGCGCCGCACTTTCACCGGTTTCGGGATCCATGCGCATGTCCAACGGGCCGTCCTTGCCGAACGAAAACCCGCGCGCGGCCACATCCAACTGCGGTGATGACACGCCCAGATCCAGCAATATCCCATCCAACCCTTTGGCAGTGGCGGACCACTGCGCCAGCTCGGCAAAACTGCCGCGCCGCCAGTGCAGGCGCGCATCCACGCTGGCCAACTGCATGGCCACCGCAATCGCCTCCGGATCCTTGTCCATCACCAACAACTGCCCCTGCGGCCCCAGCCGCTGCAACACCCCACGGGCATGCCCACCACGCCCGAACGTGCCATCCAGATAGGTTCCATCGGCCTTCACTGCCAGCCCGTCCATGACCTCGGCAAACAACACCGGGAGATGGGCGGCGGCGTTGCCCGCGCCCACCCCGCTCACAACGGCAGATCCAACAGATCGTCATCCAGATCGGCATCGCCCAGCGATTGCCGCATCTGATCCTGATAGGCCTGCTCGCTCCACAACTCGAAACTGTCGCCATTGCCCAGCAACACTGCCTTGCGCTCGATCCCGGCGGTGGCACGCAGACTGGCCGGAATCGGAATCCGGCCATTCCCATCCGGCTCAACGATGGCCGCAGCCGCCACCAACTTGCGGCGCAAGGTGCGTGCTTGCGCGGTCTTCATGCCTTTGGCATTGAGCTGATCGCGCAACGCCTCCCACTTGGCATGCTGCAAAATCCACAGGCAGCCGGCATCGAAGATGTTGTAGGCAACGACCAGGCGATTCCCCGATTCGCGCGCAATCAGATCCCGATAAGCCGTCGGGATTGCCAGCCGGCCCTTGTCGTCGATCGTGATGGCGGTTTCGCCCTGGAACATGCCCGTCTATTTGCCCCGACTGCTGCGGAGTTCAATTCAGGAAAACCACAATTTCCCCGGTTTTCCCACGAAGCGCCACCTTAGCAGGCAATCACCGGGTGTCAACACTCGCTGCCAGGAAATTTCTCAAGCGCGGTCAATGACTTGCAGCGAACTTCAAGAAGTTGTTCAAGCTTTTTCCACAAGCAACTGTTTCGTCTCAATTTTTAAGATTCCGCACACTATGTCTCAGTTCCGATTCGCGGAGAGTCGTTGACGATGCCGATGCTGCGTTGCAAAAAATGAATAGCCAAAGTGCGGGCACAATGCGCCGATGTGCCTGGTCGCCTTCGCTTGCAATCGTCACCCCCGCTGGCGGCTGGTCATGGTTGGCAATCGCGACGAATTCCACCCGCGCCCCACTGCCGCACTGGCCGCATGGGCCGATGCACCGGTGTTGGCCGGGCGTGACTTGCGTGCCGGTGGCACCTGGATGGGGCTGGGCCGAAACGGCCGCGTGGCGGTAGTCACCAACTTGCGCGATGGCTCGGCACAGCCGTTCACCGGCCCATCACGCGGTGACTTGCCCACCCAATTCCTGACCGGCAACGCCGATGCACTCCGCCACGCACAAGCCGTTGCGCAGATTGCCGGCCAGTACGCCCCCTTCAATCTCATCGTGGCCGATGCCCACACCTGCGCGCATATTGGCCCTCCGGCATTGGGTCGCGCCACCCAGCTCACCGCCGGCGTGCACGGCATCTCCAACGGCCCACTGGACGCGCCGTGGCTGAAAACTCGCCGCCTGTGCACCGTGCTGGAAGACTGGACACGCAGCGCGCAGACCGATTTGCAGCCACTGTGGCAGGCATTGGCCGATGAGCGCACTGCCGATGATGCCGACTTGCCGCACACCGGGATTGACCTTGCGCTGGAACGGCGGCTGTCGGCCGCATTTGTGCGCGGCACCGACTACGGCACCCGCGCCTGCACCGTGATCCTGGTCGATCACGCCGGCCACGGCAGCATCTGCGAGCGCCGCTTCGGGCCGGGTGGCGTGTTCATGGGTGAAACCGTATTGCACGACAGCGCGCTTGCCGGCACGTAGAATGGCGACTGGCGGAGTCGGCCAGGCAGTCGCGTCATCGGGTAACCGATGCCGAGGAAAGTCCGGGCTCCACAGGGTACGGTGCCAGGTAACGCCTGGGCGGCATGAGCCGACGGACAGTGCAACAGAAAGATACCGCCGAACGGCATCGCAAGAGGCGCGTGGCAAGGGTGAAATGGTGCGGTAAGAGCGCACCGCGAGTCTGGCAACAGACCGGCACGGCAAACCCCACCGGGAGCAAGACCAAATAGGGAGGCGTTGATGCGACCCGCAGAGCCTCCGGGTAGGTTGCTTGAGCGTATGGGTGACCATGCGCCTAGAGGAATGACTGCCACGGCGCGCAAGCGTCGAACAGAACCCGGCTTATCGGCCGGCTCCGCCAACTCGTTACGCAAACGGCCAGCAGCAGGCTCATTCCCACCCCAAGCCCCAGCACCAGCCACGGATGCGCAACGGCCAGCGCCAACGTGCCCACCACCAGCCCGTCCTCGACCAGC
>DAORUL010000083.1:0-7073 GCA_035433165.1 Thermomonas sp.
AAATCCACCCAGCGCCAGTGGTCGAATTCAGGGCAATCGGTGCCATCCAGCTGCACATCGCCCTCCAACCCGCGAAAACGCAGCAGATACCACACCTGCTTTTGGCCGATGCACACCAGCTTGTCGCGGTGGCGGATGGCATGCGGCGGCAGCCGGTAGCGCAGCCAGCCGGGGGTGGCGCCCAGCACGTCCACATGCTCAGGCAGCAGCCCGGTTTCCTCGCGCAGCTCGCGGTACATCGCTTCCAGCGGGGTTTCGTCGGTGTTGATGCCGCCTTGCGGAAACTGCCAGCCGTCCCGGCGCACACGACGCGCCCAGAATACTCGTCCATCGTCGTGCATCAGCACGATGCCTACATTGGGCCGGAACCCGTCCGGATCGATCACGATGCGGACCTCAAAAATTTGCCTGCCCCGACTGTGCCAGTGCCGCGCAGCTTCGGCAAGCCACCGCAGGACGAATTGACGGCATAAGCCAAGATCAGGATAATGGCCGGCTCTGCGTTGGCTATGTAGCTCAGCCGGTTAGAGCACAGCACTCATAATGCTGGGGTCGGTGGTTCGAGTCCACCCATAGCCACCAACGCATGAACCCTCAGCCCCGCACCTGCGGGGTTTTGTTTGCCTGCAGGACAGAGGCCCGATGGATATCTTCAAGCGTTTTACCGTCGAAGCGGCGCACCGGCTGCCGAATGTGCCGGACGGGCACAAATGCGCGCGCTTGCACGGGCACTCCTTTTCGATCGAGCTGCAGGTCAGTGGCGAGCCGGATCCGCAGCTGGGTTGGGTGATGGATTTTGCCGATCTCAAGGCCGCGTTCAAGCCGATCTACGAGCAGCTGGATCATCATTATCTGAATGAGATCGAGGGGTTGGAAAATCCCACCAGCGAGCAGCTGGCGATCTGGATCTGGCAGCGCTTGAAGCCGCAGGTGCCGCTGTTGACCGAAGTGGTGGTGCACGAAACCTGCACCTCGGGGTGCCGCTACCGCGGGTCGTGATCATGCAACCGCATGGGGCGCGCGCCCGCCAGCGTGCGGCCCCGGTTCAGTTGCTGAACAAGAGCGCGCGCAGGGCCACCCGGACTTGCGCAAATTCACTGACGATGCGTGCCACCGCCGGCCCCGGTTGGGTCATGGTGCCGTCGCGTGCGGCGTGTTCCAGATCGCGTGCGGCATCCGATAGGGTCATCGCGCCGACATTGGCACTGGACGATTTCAACGTGTGCGCGGTGACCCGCAGTGCGATGGGGTCGATGTTCACGGCCGCCCGTTCCAACTGCGCGATCAGGCGCGGTGCGTCTTCCAGATACACGGCGATGATCTTGTCGACCTCGCTGCCCAGTACTTCACGCAACTCACCCAGGACCCGTTGATCCAGCACGGAGGGCGCACGTTGGTTGAGTTGTGCTGCCGAGGGTGTGGCCGCGGGGACCGGCATTGCACTGCTTTTCCAGCGCGTAATGCATTGTTCCAGCTCGACCTTGGTAACCGGCTTGGCCAGGTAGTCATCCATCCCGGCATCCAGACATTTCTGACGATCGCCGGCCATCGCATTGGCGGTCATCGCCACAATCGGCAGGCGCCGCGTGGCTTTGCGTTCCTGCTCGAGTTCGCGCCAGCGCCGGGTGGCACTGTAGCCATCGAGTACCGGCATCTGGCAATCCATCAACACCAGATCGAACTGGTCTTGATCCAGCTTTTCCAGCGCCACCTGACCATTGCCGGCGGTTTCACATTCGGCACCCAGGACCTGCAGCAAGCGCTGCGCCACCATCAGGTTGACCGGATTGTCTTCCACCAGCAGGATGCGCGGCTTGCCGGGGATCTCGTCCTTTGGTTTTTGTGCAGCCGGTGCCGGGTGCGGGTCTTGTTGCCCCCACGCCACCCCGGACGCAGACAGCACTGCACGCAAGTCCGCATCTTCGGCATTGCGGGGAATCAAGGTGGCGTTCACAGGCAGGTCCAATGAGGTGGCTTCGTCGCCGCGCAGATACACCAAACGGACTTCGCCATATTGTTGCTTGCGTTCCATGTTGCGCGCCAGTGATACCGCTGTGCTCCGGATACTCATCAGGTCCGCCAGTACCACCGAGAACGTCCACGGCTCGCCTTGGGTGTGGGCCTGACGCAGCCGCTCCAGCGCATCGTGGGTGTTTTCCACGGCGGTGACACGCAACCCCCAGTTGGGCAGCAGCATGGTCAGGCGCATGCGCAGGCGTGCATCGGTGGTGATCAGCAGGACGCGGCCACCGTGCAAATCTCCCTGTTGCATAGGCATGTCGCCTTGCACCTTGAGCAACGGGATTTCGAACCAGAATGTGGAACCTTGACCGGGTTGCGACTGCACCCCGATCTTGCCACCCATCAGTGACACGATGCGCTGTGAAATCACCAGCCCAAGACCGGTGCCGCCATACAGCCGGGTGGTCGAAGCGTCGGCTTGGCTGAAGGCTTGAAACAGTTTGTCCTGGGTCGCGGCATCAATACCGATGCCGGTGTCCTGCACCTCGAAACGCAGCATGTGCTGGGCGGCTGTTTCACCCAGGCGTTTGATGCTGACCGTGACATTGCCGCGCTCGGTGAACTTGATCGCATTGCTTACCAGATTGCTCAGGATCTGGCGCAACCGCACCGGGTCGCCACGTACCGGCAAGCGCACCGCCGAGTCGATATTCAGCCGCAGGTGCAAGTTTTTGGCATCAGCCGAGCGTTCCATCAGGGTCATCACGCTACCCAGCAATTCGCGCAGGTTGAAGCCTGTGGTTTCCAATTCGAGTCGATCGGCTTCCAGCTTCGAATAATCCAGAATGTCATCGACGATGCGCAGCAGCTGCTGCGCCGAGGCGGTGGCGGTCTTGAGAATTTCCTGTTGGTCGAGGCTGAGCTTGGAGGTGGACAGCAAATCCAGCATCGGGATGATGCCGTTGAGTGGGGTGCGGATTTCGTGGCTCATGGTGGCCAGAAACTCACCCTTGGCCATGACCGCCGACTCCGCCGCCTGCTTGGCTTTGGTGAGTTCGATCTCCAGCGCGGTGTGGCGGTCGATCTCCTGTTGCAGCATGTGGATTTCGGCTTCTTTCTCGCGCGTGCGTTCGGCCTGGTTGGACATCGCCTGCTCGCGCGAGCGGGTTGTCCATGCATGCGCGGTGGTGGCAAACAACGCCAGTAGCGCCAGGACCAAGGCAATGATCTGCCACGGGCCCTGCACGCCCAGTTGATTGATCACTAACGCAAGTGATGCGCCGGCGGCGGCCCCTAGCGCCAGCCAGCGTGCACTCAACAGATTGAGTCCATCGGGTTTTACGGTATTCACAAGGCCGCACTCTGGAAGTCGAAATCAAGGGCTTGCTCCGGGCGTTGTACCAGATTGCCTTGAATGAAGTCGATGCCGGCCACCCAAAGCGCGGCAGCTGCCTGCGGATCTTCCACCGCTTGCCCGATCACTTGCAGGCCCAGCCGATGTGCACGCTCGATCGAGGTGCGCATTTCATCCTGCATGGCCTGCGGTAACGGTTGCTGGGCAAATTCGGAGGACAGGCGCAAATAACCCAGCGGCAGCATTTGCAGCAGCTGGTTGCCATCTTCGGTGCTGCGGAACTGGCTGAGGCAGAACTGCACACCGACCGGAACCAGTTGCTCACAAAATTGTTGCAGCAGCACGGTATGTACCACCGCGTCTTCTTGCCGGATATCAATGACCAGCGAGGGGCCATCCACCCCGGCGCGTTCGAGTGCTTGCTGCAACCAGCCGGCAAAACCATCCTGGCCCAACGTGCGCGGTGTTTGCGAGACAAACAAACGCACTGGCCGGCTTTCTGCGCGCCGTTGTTGCAGCAAGGCCAGTGCCCGCTCCATTACCCAGCGATCCAGTTGTGCCAGCAATCCTGCCGCTTGTGCTGCTGCCAAGAAATCGCCCGCCTTGCGCACGCTGCCATCGGCACCGTGCATGCGCACCAGCACCTGGAATTGGGCCTCGTCACCACCGGCCACCGCGACCACTGGCTGGAATGCCAAATACAAGCCTTCGCCGTTAGGGGCGAGCGCAGCCCGCAGTTCGTCGATCAGGCTTTCGGAGGCGGTCACTTCCGGCGGCACGAAACCGGCAACCCCGGCGGGCAGGGCATGGGCCTCGCGGGTGGCGTCCTCGGTTGCGGCCAGCACGGCACCGGTATCGGTAAACGCATGCTCGAAACTGGCATAGCCGATTGTGCAGCGCAGCCGCATCGGTTCGCCATCCACCAGGAAGTCGTGATAACCGATGCCATCACGCAGGCGCCGCGCGAAACCTTCCAGCGCACCGCGTCCCAAATCGCGCACCACCACCAAAAATGCATTGTCACTGAGGCGCGCGGCAATCGCCTGTTGTTCGAGCAAACTGCCCAAATGGGTGCCGACGGCGTTGAACAAGCCATCCAGTGCGGCATAGCCGTAGCGCTTGCGCAGGGCGCTGGGGTTGCCCAGCTCCAGCAGCAGCGCGCCTCCCCCCGGGCTGCGCTGGCCAAGCTGGGTGGCCAGTATCTGCATCAGCGCTTGCCGGGTGTGCAGGCCGGTCACCGGGTGGCGATCGGGCGCGCTGAGTGTTTGCAGGCTTTCGTTGAGCGCGCGTGCGCGGCGGATCCGGTTTTGCACCGCGGCAATCAAATGGCGCGGACGCACCGGCTTGAGAATGAAATCATCGCCACCCTTGTCGAGCACTTCCAGCTCGCGCTCGGGATCCTGATCGCCGGTCAGGAACACCACCGGAGTGTGCGAAAACTGCGTGTGCTCGCGAATCAGCGTGGTCAGCGTGGTGCCGCTGGTGCCGGGCATATGCAAATCCATCAGCACCAGATCGGGGACGAAGCGCTCCAGTGCTTCCATCATGCGCTCGGGAATGGCGACCACCTCCGCCTGCATCCCGGCACCGCGCAAAATGGCTTCGGCAAACATCGCTTGGCTGCGGTCATCCTCGACAATCAAGACACGATAAGGGTTGCTGTCCGCCACGGTGGCAGAAAGTACGCTGCTCATAGTCCAATCTCCCCCTGGTTCGCCCCGGTTGCGTATTCAGGTCTTGCACTTGCAACCGCAGGTGCAAGTACTGACTTTGCTGCAGTGGCGATAGCAGTCCGAGTGTGTCTGGGTGTGTCCATCCAGTGATTTTGACGCAAAAAGGCGTGCGAGTCGGCCTTTGTCGGCAATAAATCGGCTATCGAGATGGCAATGTCGACATCGCTTGCCAGTGCCGGCGTGGTGCAGCGGTTGCAAATCCGCGTTCCTGTGCGCTTGGCAGCCGGCAACACAGTGCTTGACGGCGGGATTGCAACAGTGCGATATCGGCGTCATGTCTGTTCTGCGCCGCAAGCCCAGTGCAATGCCCGGCACCCTGCCCAGCCCCAGGCGCAGCATGGTGGGCAGTGGCCACCCGAGGCTGGCCCAGGTATTGCTGGTGCTGCTGGCCTTGGGGTTGGGTGGGTGGGGCGCATGGCGCAGTTTTGCGCCGCAGCCCGGTAATGCGCGTGAACAACTGGCGGCACAGGCCACGCAAATTGCCGATTTGCAGCAGCAGGTCGCCAATTTGAGGCGTTCCGATCAAATCAGCCGGCAGGCTAATACCGACTTGCAGGGCACCTTGGCCGAGCGTGATGAAGAAGTCGCAGGTCTGCGCGCCGACGTGGCGTTTTACGAGCGCTTGGTGGGCCCCACCGGGCAGCGCCGTGGCCTGGCCACACAAGAGTTGAAGCTGGAACCGCAGGCCGACCCGCAGCTTTGGCATTTCGTCGCCACCCTGACCCAAACCCTGAGCCGTGGCGAGGTCAATGCAGGCAGCTTGCGGTTGGCGCTGGAGGTGACCGATGGCCAGCAGATGCGGCGCCTGGACTGGAATGTGCTGCGCCAGCAAGCCAATGCGCCCGGGATTGAATATTCGTTCAAGTATTTCCAGCAGGTCAGCGGCGATATCGTGCTGCCGCGCGGGGTCAAGCCGGTGCGGGTGATCGCACGTTTGCAGCCGCAAGACGGTGCGCTGGTCGAAAATTCGTTCAGCTGGAGCAGCCTGATGCCGGCGGCAGCCCCGGCAGCTCCCTCCCGATTGCCCGACAAAGGTTGATTCGCGCGTGGTCGCGCCCCATCCTTGGCGGATGGATATCGTCGTACTCGAACAAGCGCAGGCCACGTTACCGGCGGCGCCGCTGCAATTCACCCCCGCCGCCGCCGCCAAAGTGCGCGAGCTGGTGGCCGAAGAGGGCAATGCCGCGCTCAAGCTGCGCGCGTATATCCAAGGCGGCGGCTGTTCCGGGTTTCAGTACGGATTCGAGTTCGATGAAGGCCAGAACGAGGACGACATCGCCATCGTCACCGACGGCGCAACCTTGCTGGTTGATCCGCTCAGCCTGCAATACCTGATCGGCGCGCAAGTCGATTACAGCGAATCCTTGGCCGGCGCGCAGTTCGTGATTCGCAACCCCAATGCCAAAACCACTTGCGGCTGCGGCAGCAGCTTTACGGTGTAAGCGTGACCCCGTTTGCCTTTGTCGATGGCGCATTGGATCGCGCCGACCACCTGCGTGATGACCCCGCCGCACTGGCAGAGGCGTGGCCGCAGGCCGGCATCATCGCGTTGGATGCCAGCGGGTGCGCGTTGCTGGATGCCGACGGCGCATTGCGCCAGTTTTCCGGCGTTGACTTGCCGGCAGGCCCCGGCGAACACATTTTTCTGGGCCTGCGTGAAGGCCGTGCGTGGTTTGTGGCCGACGCCGCCCACCTACCAACCACGAGCACCGACAGTCTGGATCTGCGCCGCGCCGCTGCGGCCTGGCCGGCGTGGCAGGCCACGTTGTTTGCGCAGGCCCGTGCGCTGCAACACTGGCACCAACGCTATCGTTATTGCCCCGCGTGTGGTGGCACATTGCAGTTTGCGCGCGCCGGCTGGTTGGCACGCTGCGCCGCCTGCGCCAGCGAGCACTACCCACGTACCGACCAAGCCATCATCGCCGCGATTACCGATGGCACACGCCTGTTGCTGGGCCGGCAAGCCAATTGGCCGGCGCGGCGCTGGTCGGTGGTGGCCGGCTTTGTCGAGCCCGGCGAAACCC
>DAORUL010000084.1:0-7069 GCA_035433165.1 Thermomonas sp.
GTCACCGCGGCGTCAGCTTCGGGCTCATCGAAGCCCGGCTCCACTGCAACAGCCACACCATGCACCTGTCGCAGCCAACGCGGCGGCGACGGCAAGTGCAACGCGGCTTGCAACTGGCGGCGGTTTTCAAGCACCGCATCCACGTTATCACCGCAGCGCGAGCCCAGATTGAAATGGTCGAAGGGTGGCGTGGAAACCCCCAAGCCATGCCGCACGGTGCTCAACGCATGCACGCCGGGCGGCACCGGCCAATCGGCGTGCAAAAACGCGCTCATCGGCGCGCACGCTCGGCAGCGGCGTGACTGGCCGCATCCTCACGCAACAGGCGCATCAATTGCTGCATATCTTCGGGCAGAGGCGCTTCGCAACGCACTGGCTCACCGCTGACCGGGTGCATGAACTCCAGTACTTCGGCATGCAAGGCTTGGCGCTTGAAGCCGCGCAGACAAGCGATCAATTCCTCCGACGCGCCCTTGGGCAAGCGCAGGGAACCGCCGTACAACGGATCGCCGATGATGGGGTACTTCAGATGCGCCAAATGCACCCGGATCTGGTGGGTACGCCCCGTTTCCAAGCGGCATTCCAGCGCGGTATGGCTGCGAAAACGCTCACGCAAACGGTAATGGGTAATGGCGTCTTTGCCATCCTCGCGCACCGCCATGCGCAGGCGGTCGCGCGGATGGCGGTCGATGGCGGCGTTGGCGGTGCCGCCGGCCACCAGCGCACCAAATACCACCGCGAGATATTGGCGATGCACGTTGCGCGCCGACAGCTGCGCCACCAGCGCGGTCTGCGCGACCAAGGTGCGCGCCACCACCATCACCCCGCTGGTGTCTTTGTCCAGCCGATGCACGATGCCGGCGCGCGGCAACTTGTCGAGATCCGGGTCGCGGTGCAGCAGCGCATTCACCAGGGTGCCGGCCGGGTTGCCGGCACCCGGATGCACCACCAGCCCGGCCGGTTTATCCAGCACGAAGACGTGTTCGTCTTCATACAAGATCGACAGTGGGATGTCTTCGGCCACGGCATGCGTTTGCACTTCCTCCACCACATTCAGGGCGATGGTCTCGCCACCGCGCACGGGGTCGCGCGGGCGGACCGTCGCGCTGTCCACGGTGAGGTCGCCAGACTTGATCCACGCCGATAACCGCGAGCGCGAATATTCAGGGAACAGTTCCGCGACAACGGCGTCCAGCCGGCGGCCGGCAACGGAATCGGGGACTTGGGCAATACGGGGGGCGTGTTCATTCATAGGAATCGGCGGGCGCCTCACGAAAAGGCGCGCATTCTGGCGTGGTTAAAGCTTGGGGCTGGTATTATCCAGCCTTCATGCCTCCGGCGCCCGTTCGATGCCCATGATTTCGCGTTCCCCCTTGATTCGCACCACCCTCGTGCTTGCATTGGTCGTTGCCGCCACCGGTTGTTCGGGGGTCAAAGGCCTGTTCAAGAAGGATAAAGACAAGAACGAAGGCGTCCCGGTGGCCACCTTGTTCGACAAGGCTCATGACCAAATGGAGCATGGCAACTGGAGCAATGCTAACGAGACCTGGGGTCGCTTGATTGCCCAATATCCATACGGTGCCTATACCGAACAGGCGATGATGGAGCAGGCTTACGCGCAGTTCAAAGCCGGCAAGCACGAGGATGCGATCTCCTCGATTGACCGCTTTATCCGCACCTACCCGACGCACAAGAACATCGCCTATTTCTACTATTTGCGCGGCCTGTCCAACATGGCGCGCAATACGGTGTTCATGGCGCGCACGTTCAAGCTGGATACCAGCACCCGCGACTTGGAAGCCCCCCAGCAGGCCTACAACGACTTCAGCACCGTCTCTACCCGTTACCCCAACAGCCGCTACGCCGGCGATGCTCGTCAACACATGGTGTATTTGCGCAACGAGTTCGCGCGCTTTGAGCTGAACACCGGTTTGTATTACCTGCGCCGCAGCGCCTGGGTGTCAGCTGCTGATCGTGCCACCTATCTGCTGGAAACCTATCCGCAGAGCGAATACCAATACGATGCCGTGGCCTTGCTGGCCGAGGCCTATACACGCATGGGCAATACGGCCCTGGCCGCCGATGCCAAGCGCGTGTTGGAGCAGAACGACCCGCAGCATCCGTGGCTGCACGGCGACTGGCCCAAAGGGCGCGGCATCATCAGCCGCCTGAACCCCTTTACTGGCGACGCGCGCTGATTGGACAAGGGGGTCAGGTTCACTTTCGCAGGCGACACGCGACAGTGAACCTGACCCCCTTTCCGTGTCTAATCACGCCATCCGCTGCTGATCGGGTAGCGCCGCTCGCGGCCAAATGCACGCCGGCTGACTTTGGGTCCGGGTGCGGCCTGATGCCGTTTCCATTCGCTGATGCGCACCAATCGCAGCACCCGCTCCACCACGGCAGCATCGAAGCCGGCGGCGATGATCTCGGCGCCGGATTGTTCTTGATCGATGTGCCGCAGCAGGATGGCATCGAGGACGTCATAGGGCGGCAGCGAATCCTGGTCCAACTGGTTTTCGCGCAACTCGGCGGTGGGGGGGCGGTCGATCACGGCCTGCGGAATCACCCGGTCGCCCACGGTGTTGCGCCAACGCGCCAAGGCAAAGACTTCGGTCTTGTACAGGTCCTTGATCGGCGCAAAACCGCCGCACATGTCCCCATAGATGGTGGCATAGCCCACCGCATATTCGCTCTTGTTGCCGGTGGTCAGCAGCAGCCCGCCCAGCTTGTTGGTCAGCGCCATCAGCAGCGCGCCACGCGTGCGTGATTGCAGGTTTTCCTCGGTCAGATCCACCGGCTTGCCTGCAAACACGCCTGCCAGCGTATCCAGATACCCTTGAAACGGTTTTTCGATGGGCAGCGCCAGCAGCTTCACACCCATCGCCGCGCATTGTTCCTGCGCCAGATCATTGGACAAATCGGCGGTAAAGCGCGATGGCATGCGCACGGCCGTCACGTTGTCCGCGCCCAGTGCATCCACCGCAATGGCCAACACGACCGAGGAATCAATCCCGCCAGACAGCCCCACCCACGCCTGCTTGAAGCCGTTCTTTGCGCAGTAATCGCGGGTGCCACGCACCACCGCCCGCCACGCCAGCGCGTCGCGGCTTTCATCGCCGTCCACCGTCCATTGCAGAGGTGCAAAACGCTTTGCTTCGGCATCAAATTCCACCACCAGCCACTGCTCTTCAAATGCCACCGCCGCCGGATGCACGTTGCCATCGCCATCACAGACCACCGATGCGCCATCGAATACCAAGGCATCCTGCCCGCCCACCACATTAAGGTAGGCAATCCCGACACCGGTCTCGCGTGCACGCTGCACCAGCAACGCATCGCGCTGGGCATGCTTGTCGTGCTCATACGGCGAGGCATTGGGCACCAGCACCAGTTGCGCGCCCTTGGCGACGGTACTGGCGATGGGTTCGGCAAACCAAAGGTCTTCGCAAATCACCACGCCGACATCAATGCCGTTGATTTGGAATACGCAATCCTCGCGGTCCGGATCGACATCGAAATAACGGCGCTCATCAAACACCGCATAGTTGGGCAACTCACGCTTGCGACAGGTCTGCTCGATGACGCCATCACGCAGCACGCTGGCGGCGTTATGGACCACCGCACCCGCAGACTGCGGCCAACCCACCACTGCGGTGATCCCCTGCACGCTGGCAGCAATACGCTGCATGGCCTGCTCGCATTCGCGCAAGAAGCCAGGGCGATACAGCAAATCCTCGGGCGGATAACCAGACAGCGCCAACTCCGGAAACAGCACCACATCGGCGCCGTACTCGTCGCGTGCAGTGGTGATCCCATCGCGAATGCGTGCGGCATTGCCGGCCACATCGCCCACCGGAAAATCAAATTGCGCCATTGCGATGCGCAGCGTATTGGCCACGGTCATATCCCCGAGATCAGCATGTCGAGAGCGGCAAGGATGGTCAGACGCTCGTGGGACAGATCTGCTACACGCTTGCCCAACATGCGCATGGGAATACCCATGATCTGCGCCGTATCCATGACCATGCGTTTATCTTCAACTTGCAAAGTTGGCATCAAGTGCCCGATCGAAGCTCCGGCGCGATCACTGGTGATCAACGGCACCACCACACGCGAACCGGATGTCTCGATCAAGTCGCTTTGCACGTCCAACAAATAGGGAATCCATTTCTTGGATGCGGCATCCGCGTTCGCATAGACGGTGAATTGACTCATGCCGCTGACGATGCCTTGAGTGCAGCCGTGAAGGCGCGCACATGGTCACTCAACAACCCATCTCGCTCGATACGTGCGTTGTAGGCGGCGATCGCCTCGCGATTTTCTTCCAGCCACTTGGCGCGCTTGCGTGCACGTACTTCGGCATCCAGCGCACGTTCCAGCGTGGCAGACAAGTTGATCTCCAGCGCCTTGGCGTCTTCCAGCAAGCCCTGATTGATGCTGACATTGGTGGCACGCTTGCCGTAATCGGCGTATCGCTCTCGAATGCGCATGACATGGCTCTCCTATATGCGCATCAATCATGCGCATCTGGATTGCACCCGTCAAGCCCGCCGGTTCGCCCAGCGTCATCTTTCGCCGCCGCGCTCCGCTAAAATGTACCCACTCCCCCCTCAATCATCGTCGCGCCCAATCGGGTGCGGCACGCACGTTGGAGCGCCACGCAATGGGTCTGGATCTTGTCCCCACCGGCAACAACCCGCCGGATGAAATCAATGTAGTCATCGAAATCCCGAAGGATGCCGAGCCGGTCAAGTACGAGGTTGATAAAGCCTCGGGCGCGATCTTCGTGGATCGCATTTTGTCCACGCCGATGCGCTACCCGTGCAATTACGGCTATGTGCCCTACACCGTGTGTGGTGATGGCGACCCGGCCGACGTGCTGGTGATCCTACCGCTGCCGCTGGTGCCCGGCTCGGTGATTCGTTGCCGCCCGGTGGGCGTGCTGAAGATGAGCGATGAAGCCGGCAGCGACGAAAAAATCCTCGCCGTACCGGTGGACAAGGTCTTCAACGGCTACAGCCACATCGACGACATCGCCAAGGTCAGCAAGCACTGGCTGCAACGCATCGGCCACTTCTTCGAGCACTACAAGGATCTGGAAGACGGCAAGTGGGTGAAACTGGATGGCTGGGGCGGCGTTGCCGAGGCGCGCAAGATCATCATCGAGGCGATCGAGCGCTACAACGCCAGCGACGACAAGCCGAAGTTCTGATTCACCCGAGCGTTGCAATGCAAAACCGCCGACATCACTGCCGGCGGTTTTTTATTGGGTCGAGTCCATCCGAATTTGCGCACCCCCGGATTTACTGCGCACCGGCCTTGTACGGGTACTTGGCAAAAATCCCGATGATCGCCGCATCGATTTCGGCCAGTTTCTGCTCTGGCTTCTGCTTCGATCGCACCGCGCTGCTGGCCGAGCCTGTCCACACCATGCGGTTGCGCTTGCCATCAACCAGATCCACGGTCAGGGTACCTTCCTTGTAGCTGCTGACCTGGGTTTCGTCATACCACACCGGTACTGCAAAATAAGCCCGGTTGCGATAGCTGTAGAACCACTGCACATCGCTGCGCGGCATGCTCCACACTGCGGTTTTGTCTTCCACCACGCCTTGGAAATTCACCAGCAGGTCGGCCCCGCTCGCGGCAAACCGATAACCGCGTGCTTCCATTTCTTTTTGCACATCGGCGCGAATACGCTCCGAAATCCACGATGAATATCCGGACTGTTCCATCGCAATCGGCTGGTAATAACCCCACGTCCGGTACTGCGTGAAGTTTGCAGTCGGATCATGATCCGTGCGCACTGTCGGGCCGGTCGCACAAGCCGACAGACCCAGTGCTGCAGCTGCTAACAGGGAAAAAGTGAATAACTTGGCAGATCGCAACATGACAGCACTCCCGATGCGGTGAATGCCATGATCATCGCACCACAGGGCATACCGGGCCTGAACAAACTGCGGTCTTGCCCAGGCCAGCAAACAAAAGCCCCGCACAGCGGGGCCTTGTGATTGCCGTGTACAGCGGGATCAATGCTTGAGGTTCTTGCGCAGTCGCTCCAATGCCTGCAACTGTGCGGTGACCTCGGCCAGGCGTTTCTGCGCTTCGGCAACTTCCATCGGCTCGCCACGGCGGGCGAGGATGCGCTCGGCTTCTTCCTTGGCGGCACGAACAGCCGCTTCGTCAATGGCATCGGCACGAATGGCGGTATCGGCCAGCACCGTCACCACCGTCGGCTGCACTTCCAGGATGCCGCCGGAAATGGCGAAATCGAGCTTGTCGCCGCCGGCCAATGTCACCACGACCTTGCCCGGCTTCAGACGGGTAATCAGCGGTGCGTGCTTGGGTGCGATACCCAGCTCGCCAAGTTCGCCAGTGGCAACGACCAGCTCGGCTTCGCCGTGAAAAATTTCGGCTTCGGCGCTGACGATGTCGCAACGGATGGTGGATGCCATGTCGGTTCCTTAAGCAGCCAGCTTCTTGGCTTTCTCGACCGCTTCGTCAATCGAGCCGACCATGTAGAACGCCTGCTCCGGCAGGTGGTCGTAATCGCCGTCCACAATGCCCTTGAAGCCGCGAATGGTTTCTTTCAGCGGCACGTACTTGCCCTTCGAGCCGGTGAACACTTCGGCCACGGTGAACGGCTGGCTGAAGAAGCGCTCGATCTTGCGCGCACGCGCCACGGCCTGCTTGTCTTCTTCCGACAATTCGTCCATGCCGAGGATCGCGATGATGTCCTTCAATTCCTTGTACTTCTGCAAGGTGGACTGCACGCGGCGCGCGGTCTCGTAGTGCTCGTTGCCGATCACGTTCGGATCCAGCTGACGGCTGGTCGAATCCAGCGGATCCACCGCCGGATAGATGCCCAGGGAGGCGATGTTGCGGCTCAACACCACGGTCGCATCCAAGTGCGCGAAGGTGGTGGCCGGCGACGGGTCGGTCAAGTCGTCGGCGGGTACGTACACGGCCTGGATCGAGGTGATCGAGCCGGTCTTGGTGGAGGTGATGCGCTCTTGCAGCACGCCCATTTCCTCGGCCAGGGTCGGCTGATAGCCCACCGCCGACGGCA
>DAORUL010000085.1:0-1212 GCA_035433165.1 Thermomonas sp.
TGGACTGAAGCGCTACCTCAGCGTGGCCGAACGTGATGATCTGGCACGCATGCAGGCACCCCCGCTGGGCGCCGATCAATTCCAGGCACTGCTGCCCTATGCCATCGCACTCGACGTGGAAGACGCGTGGACACAAAAATTCACCGCCGCCGTGGGCGCGGCGGCAGCGCAGCAAGCCACTTCGCAAATGCACTGGTACAGCGGCAGCGCATTTTCCAGCATGAACCAGTTCACCAGCGGGCTCAGTGGCAGTTTCAGTGCGTCGATTGCCGCGGCATCCACTCCCCCCGGAAGCAGCTCAGGCGGTGGCGGTGGTGGTTCTTCCGGTGGTGGCGGTGGCGGTGGCGGTGGCGGCGGACGCTGAGCCGATCACGGGTGCGCAACTTCAGGATGCGGTTTGCTCGGTTGCGCAACGCTTGACAGGTTGCTGTCCGCGGCCTGCTCGTCTGCATGCTTGGCCTGCAGGGCTTCTTCGGGCGGTGTTGAGACTGGCATCGCCAACACCGCGCCATCCAGTTCGGCCATCGGGCTTTCCACCGGACACTTCGGGTCGGGGAAGCCATATCGGTGGCGCAGTGTCAGGCCACAGGTGTTGATATCGGCCACATCCTGGTGAGCCGCGTCCGCAGGCGCCACGCACTGCGCCTCGTACGCACGCCGGAAATTATCGCGCCGCTGCAAGAATTCAATCCCGCAACGGCGTGCCAGGCGAATGCGATCCAGATCATCTTCCACCGCGTTGGCCCCGGCCAGACCGAACTTTTCCAACTCATCATCGGTAAGAATCCGCAAGGTGCGATTGGGCACCGTGGTCATCAGATCGTAGACTTCGATGGAGGCACCATTGCGCTCCAGATAGTTGCGCAATTCTTCGCTGAGCCGGCGCAGTTCTTCGCCCAATTCCTTGCGCGAGGTCGCGGTGGATCTGACCCGAATCATCCGATGCACTCCCACCGGGCCCACGATCACGCGCATGTCGCCAGCCGCCAGCAGCAGCACGCAGGCGCTATGGCACACCGAATCACCACGCACCCAGATCGTCCAATCGTTTTCACCGATGGCATCACCGGCGCGCATCGCCGCCTCAACACTGCCGCCACCCGAATCGATATCAAGAATGCGCTTGCCGATCCCCAGATCACTAGCCACCTTGCCCACTCGCTCGGCCAACGCCGCAAAACTGGCCGACACCTTGCCTTTGTAGCGCAGCCG
>DAORUL010000085.1:1312-6699 GCA_035433165.1 Thermomonas sp.
CTGCCTGCGATTTTGCAAGGCCGCGACTTGATCGCGCAGGCCCCTACCGGCAGCGGCAAGACCGCGGCTTTCGGGTTGGGCCTGCTGCATGCCATCGACGCCGGCAGCCTGCGCACGCAGGCCTTGGTGCTGTGCCCCACCCGCGAGCTGGCCGACCAAGTGGGCAAGCAACTGCGCAAGCTGGCCACTGGAATTGCGAACCTGAAATTATCCGTGCTGTGCGGCGGCATTCCGCTGGCACCGCAATTGGCCTCGCTGGCGCACGCGCCGCATGTGGTGGTGGGCACGCCGGGGCGGGTGCTGGAGCTGGTGCAAAAAGATGCGCTGGATCTGCGCGGCGTGCGTACGCTGGTGCTGGATGAAGCCGACCGCATGCTGGATATGGGCTTCGAGGAACCGATCCGCGCACTCGTCAAGCGCACCCCCAAAGAACGCCAGAGCCTGCTGTTTTCCGCCACCTTCCCGGACAGCATCCGCAGCCTGGCCACCGCCATGCTGCGTGAACCGCTGGAGGTCAGCGTGGATGGCGGCGCGCAACCGGCCACCATCGCCGCGCATTTCTTCGATGCCGAGCCTGCGCGCCGCGCGCCGCAACTGGCCGCCCTGCTATTGGAGTTCCGCCCCGATTCGGCCGTGGTGTTTTGCAACATGCGCCGTGACACCGAGGAAGTGGTGGGCTCGCTGGCGCATTACGGTTTCACCGCGCTGGCCCTGCATGGCGATATGGAGCAACGCGACCGCGAAGAAGTCCTGGTGCGCTTTGCCAACCGCAGCTGCACGGTGCTGGTAGCCAGCGACGTGGCCGCACGCGGGCTGGATATCGACGATATCGGCGCGGTCATCAATTACGAATTGCCCACCGATGCCGACACCTATCTGCACCGCGTGGGCCGCACCGGCCGCGCCGGCCGCAAGGGCTTGGCATTGAGTTTGGTGGCCGCAAGCGAACGCAATCGCGCAAGCTTGATCGAAGAACGCCAAGGTCAGCCGATCCGCTTCGAACGCATCGACGCGCTGGCCGGCAAGCCCAGCGGTGTGCCGCAGGCAGCGATGGCCACCTTGCGCATTGACGCCGGCCGCACCGACAAACTGCGCCCCGGCGATATCGTGGGCGCACTCACCGGCGATGCCGGCCTGCACAAGGACAGCGTTGGCAAGATCGACGTATTTGCCACCCGCAGTTATGTGGCCATCGCCCGCAATCACGCCAGGCACGCCCTGGCGCAGCTGCGTGCCGGCAAGATCAAGGGCCGCAAATTCCGGGTCAATTTGCTCTGATTCCAATCATGCACGTGCATCATGCGCAGGCACCCAGGGGACTGCCGATGACCCAACTCAAACGCGAGGATTTCGACACCGCCGCCAAAATGCGCTCGCAGATGTGGTTCATCTATCCGTTCTTCGGCATTCACATGCTGATGTTCGGACTGTCAGGGTTTCTTTTGGCCTACGCACCCGAGCATGCGGACCTGACGTTCCTGTATTTGCATGGTGGCATCGCGATTGTCGTGTACACCGTGTTTTACCTGGTGATCTTCGGTCGCGATGAAATCCGATGGATGTTCATCAATGCCGCGCTCGGCATCCTTGGCATCTATTCGCAAATCGGTTGGCTGTTGGCGCGATTTGGCAAGAACATCGACAACTACCCTTGGCCGGTACATGTCACCCCGTTTTTGTACTACGTGTTGTACACCTTCTTGCTGCGGCAATTCCTGCTGGACATCACCCGCAGCCGTGACAACCCGGTGCGGCGCAAGTGGGTCAATAACGGCTACGTCGTGGTCTCGCTGGCAGTCTACGGCGGGCTACTGTGGCGCGCCGGATAGCCGCATCGACGGCATGTTTTCAACCGCAAACCATTATTTCCGTGACGACTTTTTTTGATGCCACACCCCCCCATGCGCAGGGGATTTACTCACATGAAATAGGCGTACACTCGAATCCAAGATGAGCACGCGCGTCCAATACGGGGGGCCGCGCGATGCGGGGGGTGCTGGCTCGGGGACTGGGCCAGGCATCGACTTCGTATCGTCGCTGTTTTCCACGACCAGTCTCGATGACATCGAGGTTCTCACTGCGCGTGAAGCCGAGTCACGCTTTGGATTGAGCAAACTGCGCCTGCATTGGGTCGCAACGACGGTGGGCAGCTCGCCACTGGCGGACGACACGCATGCTGTGGTGCCACTGCATGCACTGCGGCCCGCGTCGGACAAGCGGCGGTTCCGGTTTGAACTTGTGGGCACCCCGCCCGGTACCTGGATGTCCGCCGAAGGTGTGGTGACCGGCCGCAAGTTCAATCCTGCGTCGTCCGAATGGGCCGACTTCCTGGTGCTGATCGCCGCCAGGGTCCGCACCGCGCTGGAACTGCGCGACCAGCAGCTTGCCGCAGACCGCTTGGGCAAGACGGCACGGCTGCAAGCCGCCCTGTTCGAAGTGGCCAACCTCGCATCGGCACGCCTGGAAATGTCCGACATGCTGCGCCGCATCCATCTTGTGGTGTGTGAATTGATGTATGCACCCAATTTCTTTATCGCCCTGCATGACAGCAGCAAGGACAGCATTCGCTTCATCTATTTTTCCGATGAAAAAGATCCGCGCATCGTCGATCCCGAGCACGAATTCAGCGCGGAGGAACTGGGCAACAGCTTGACCTTGAGCATCATTCGCGCCGGGCGCCCGGCGATGGGGCCATCGCGCAAGGTGAGCGAGGAATTCGGGCTGCCCATCACCACCGAAGAATGCGGGCCCGAGAGCGCAGATTGGCTGGGCGTGCCAATGATCGACGATGGGTTGGTGCGTGGCGCAATCGTGCTGCAAAGCTACGACCAACCCCAACGCTACACTTCGGAAGATCAGGCCCTGCTGCAATTCGTGTCGCATCACATCCTGATTGCGCTGACCAGACGGCAAGCGCGGGATGAACTCGAACACCGCGTGGAGGAACGCACTCAAGCCCTGACCGAGGAAATCCGCGAACGCAAACGGGTGGCCAAATTGCAAGCCGCGTTGTATTCCATCGCCGATCTGGCCAGTAGCCAGTTGAGCATGGAAGACATGCTGCGCCGCATCCACCTCACCGTGGGTGAGTTGATGTATGCGCACAACTTCTATATCGCCTTGTACGACTCCGGCAACGATAGTGTGCGTTTCATCTACTTCGCAGACGCCAAGGACATCAACTTTTACGAAATCGATTGCGCAATGCCGGCGGCAGAAATGAAGGACAGCCTCACGTTGGGCCTGATCCGCCATGGCAAACCCGTGCGCGGACCCGCCCGCAAGGTTGCCGAGCAGCTACGCATCGCTACCGGCATTGGTCTTGGCACGCCCGCGCTGGATTTTCTGGGGGTGCCCATCATCGATGACAGCGGCGTGCGCGGCGCAGTGGTGGTGCAAACCTATGAACAAGACGTGCATTACAGCATGGAGGACAGCGCGCTGCTGGCGTATGTGGCGCAGCACATCATGACCGCGTTGGAGCGCAAGAAAGTCCAGTCCGAGCTGGAGCGCCGAGTCGAAGATCGCACGCAAGAGTTGGCCAAGGCCGTGGATGAGTTGCGCAAGCAGATCACCGTGCGTGAACAGGCCGAACAACGCTTACAGCACGAAGCCCTGCACGATGCGCTGACTGGTCTACCCAACCGTGCCTGCTTGCTCAATGCGCTCGAACTGGCGCTGGCGCGCTTCCACCGCGATGAGCATCAAGGCTTTGCCGTGCTGTTCCTCGACCTGGATCGATTCAAGGTGATCAACGACAGTGTGGGCCACATGTTCGGCGACAAGATGCTGCAAGAAGCCGCCAATCGGCTGTCTCGTTGCATCCGTAGCCAAGACATCGTGGCGCGCCTGGGTGGAGATGAGTTTGCCATTCTGATGACCGGCTTGAATGGGCCTGAAGACGCTTGCCATACCGCACAGCGCACCATTCACGCACTATCCGAGCCGATGCTGATTGATGGCAAGGAACTTTTCACTTCCGCCAGCGTCGGTATTTCCTTGGGCGGGCCGCGCTATCGGCAGGCCGAGGAATTGCTGCGCGATGCGGACGTGGCGATGTATCGGGCCAAATCACGCGGTCGCCAGTGCTTTGCGCTATTCGACGAACGCCTGCATCAGGAAGCGTTGCATTTGCTGGAGCTTGAAAGCGAGCTGCGCCACGCAGTCACGCGACAGGAATTCCAACCCTATTTCCAACCCATCGTCGATCTGCATTCGGGTCATATCGTTGGCTATGAATCCTTGCTGCGCTGGCATCACCCCACCCGCGGGGTGTTGGCGCCCGGCGAATTCCTGAAAGTGGCAGAGGACACCGGAATCATCGAGCAAATTGATTGGCAAATGCTGTCGTTGACTTGCCAGGCCATTCCAGCGCTTGCACAGGAAGACCGTTATGTCACGCTGAATGTGTCACCCAGACGCTTCCACGCACCGGACTTGGCCCAACGCCTGCTGGCACAACTGAATCGCAATCAGGTCGACCACCACAGCATCCGTATCGAAATTACCGAGGACGCGATGCTGGAAAACCCCGATCAAGTGCTGGCAACGCTGGCCCAGCTACGCGATGCGGGCGTCATGGCCGCGCTGGATGATTTTGGTACCGGCTATTCCTCGCTCAGCTACCTGCACATTTTCCCTTTGCACGCGCTGAAGATCGATCGTTCGTTTGTGCGCGACCTCGAACCGGAGACTACCGGCGGAAGTGCTGCCGTGGTGCGCGCAGTATTGGCGATGGCCGCGTCATTGGGGCTGCAAGTCATTGCAGAAGGCGTGGAAACCGAGGCACAACGCCTGCAGTTGGTTGAGCTTGGCTGCACGCGCGGGCAAGGCTTCCTGTTTGGTCATTCCATGCCCAGCAATCATTGGCTGGAGATTGCGGCTTAACGCACATCGCGGGCGCGAATGAAGTGGTCTAATGCCTGCGCGAATCCGGCACCGTGGCGTGGATCCACACCCAGATAGAAATCCGGCTCGATCAATTCGGCCTCCATCAGCAACCAGCGGCTGTCGGCGTCTGGCACCACATCGATGCGTGCATACAGCAGCGGCTCACCCACGGCATTCAGCACTTGCCCGGCCAGCGCCAGCGCACCCGCCGCCGGCTCCGCCACCAACTCATATTGGCCACCAAATTCTTCCTGGATACGGAACTCACCGGCCAGCGGGCGCTTGTTCACCACATGGCTCAAGCGTCCGCCGAAATACAGCAGCGAAGTTTCGCCCTGCGTCTCGATAGCCGGCAGGTACGGCTGCAGCAGCATGGTCATGCCATTCGCCGCATCAACCGCATCGCCGCGCCGCAATCGCTGGGTCTTCCACGCACCACCTGACACCGCCGGCTTGACGATCAACTGGTCCGCACCGGTGTCGGCGAAGGCGCGTTC
>DAORUL010000086.1:0-4656 GCA_035433165.1 Thermomonas sp.
TGGCCGGCCTCGCCATTGCCGGCGGTGCCGCCGCACAAACCCCGCCGCAAGACGACCCGTATGCGTGGCTGGAGGATGTCAGCGGCGCCAAGTCGCTGGATTGGGTCAAGGCGCGCAATGCCAAGGCGGAGGCGGACATCGCGAGCAGCGCGTCGTTCAAGACACTGGAAGCGCAGATCCTCGCCAGTCTGGATTCCACTGCCAAGATTCCGGGCGTCGAAAAAATCGGTGCGTATTACTACAACTTCTGGAAGGACGCACAGCACCAGCGCGGCTTGTGGCGGCGCACCACGCTGGAGGAATACCGCAAGCCGGAACCGGCCTGGGAAACCGTGCTGGATCTGGACGCGCTCAATGCCGCCGAAGGCACGCAATGGGTCTGGCATGGTGCCAACTGCCTGCGCCCGAACTATCAGCGCTGCTTGATCGCGCTGTCGCCCGGCGGTTCGGATGCCGACGTCACCCGCGAGTTCGACCTCACCCGCAAGCAGTTCGTCGAAGGTGGCTTCTTCCGCCCCGAGGCCAAGGGCGGGCTGGGCTGGATCGACGAAAACACGGTGTACGTCTTCACTGATTTCGGCGCGGGCACGCTCACCAGCTCGGGCTACCCGCGCATCGTCAAACAATGGACGCGCGGCACGCCGCTGGCATCGGCCAAGCTCGTGTACGCAGGCAAGCCCGATGACATGTACATCGCGGCACTGCATGACGACACTCCCGGCTTCCAGCGTGATTTCGTCAGCCGCACCCTGGCGTTCTACAACGATGAGTTGTACCTGCGCGGCGCGGACGGCCAGCTGACCAAGATCGATGCCCCCAATTCCGCGCGCAAGGATGTGCACAAGGATTGGCTGCTGCTGGAACTGCGCGAGCCCTATACCGCCGGCAGCAAGACCTACGCGGCGGGTGCGTTGATCGCGACCCATTTCGACGCGTTCATGGCCGGCAAGCGCGACTTCAGCGTGCTGTTTGCACCCACCGATCATGCCGCGCTGGCGGGCTTTGCATGGACCAAGGATCACCTGATCCTGAACGTGATGGAAGACGTCAAGAATCGCCTGTCGGTGCTCACTCCCGGCAAAGACGGATGGGGCAACACCGCGTTCGTTGGTGCACCCGGTATCGGCACCGTTGGCGTGTCGCCGGTCGATCCCGATGACAGCAACGCGCTGTGGCTGACCAGCACGGATTTCCTGTCACCCACCACGCTGTCGATTGTCGAAGTCGGCAATGCGCCCGAAGTGCTGAAATCCAACCCGGTGTTTTTTGATGGCAGCAAGGACGTGATCGAGCAACACTTCGCCACCTCGAAGGATGGCACCCAAGTGCCGTATTTTCTGGTGCGGCCAAAGGATCTGAAGTTCGACGGCAAAACGCCAACACTGTTGTACGGCTATGGCGGGTTTGAAATTTCGCTCACGCCCAGCTACTCCGGCGCGATTGGCAAAGGCTGGCTGGAAAAGGGCGGCGTGTACGTGCTGGCCAATATCCGTGGTGGTGGCGAATACGGCCCGCGCTGGCATCAGGCGGCGCTCAAGGCCAACCGCCACAAGGCCTACGAAGACTTCGCGGCCATCGCCGATGATCTGGTGGCGCGCAAGATCACCTCGCCCGCGCATCTGGGCACGATGGGTGGCAGCAACGGCGGCCTGCTGATGGGCAATATGCTCACCCGATATCCGGAAAAATTCGGCGCGATTGTGGTGCAGGTGCCGCTGCTGGACATGAAGCGCTACAACCACCTGCTGGCCGGCGCGTCGTGGATGGCCGAATACGGCAACCCGGATACCAGCGATTGGGACTTCATGCAAACCTTCTCGCCGTATCACCTGTTTGATGCCAGCAAAGACTACCCGGCCACCTTGTTCACCACCTCCACCAAGGATGACCGCGTGCACCCGGCGCATGCACGCAAGATGATGGCGAAGATGGAAGCGGCCGGCAAGAACGTGCGCTATTACGAGAACATCGAAGGTGGCCACGGGGGCGCCGCCAACAACGCACAGGCCGCGCACATGAGTGCGCTGGCGTATAGCTTCCTGTGGCAGCAATTGACCAAGTGATGCGCTGACGATGACGCTTCCCATCCCACCCCGCGCTGCCCGGCACCCGCACACCGTAGCGGCCCCGCACGGTGCGCAGCGGCAAGACCCGTATTACTGGCTGCGCGATGACGAGCGCAACAATCCCGATGTGCTTGCCTACTTGCACGCCGAAAACGCCTACGCAGACGCCCTGTTGGCCGCCAGCAAGCCGGTGCAGGATGCGCTGTATTCGGAAATCGTGGCGCGCATCCAGCAAGACGACGCCAGCGTGCCGTTCCGCGAGCGCGGCTACTGGTATTACGCCCGCTTTGAAACCGGCAAGGACTATCCCATCCATGCGCGTCGCCAGGATGGTGAAGGCGTCGATGCGGCATCCATCCTGCACGCCAATGCCGCTGGCAATTTCAGCGGCGAACAGGTGCTGCTGGACGTCAATCTGCTGGCGGCCGGCAAGGATTACTACAGCGTGGGCGTGTATGAAGTCAGCCCCGACAACCGCATGCTGGCCTATGCCGATGATGGCAACGGCCGTCGCCAATACAGCATTCACTTCATCGATCTTGCGACCGGACAAGCCCTGCCCGATGTGATCGAAGGGGTGGCACCGGATTTGGTGTGGGCCGACGATAACCGCACGCTGTTCTACATCGAAAACGACCCCGACACACTGCTCACCGTGCGTGTGAAAAAACACGTGCTGGGCAGTGATGCCCGCCATGACCCCCTCGTCTATGAAGAGCCCGATGACAGCTTCTACATGGGTATCGACCGTACCCGCGATGATCGCTATATCCTCATCGGCGTGAGCAGCACGGTGTCGGATGAGCTGCGTTATGCGCCGGCGTCCGATCCGCAGGACTTCCGCATCCTGGCCCCGCGCCAGCGCGAGGTGGAATACGACGCCGACCATTACGGCGGGCGTTGGGTGATCCGCACCAATGCCGGTGGTGCCACCAATTTCAAATTGGTGACGGCCAGTGATGACGCCACCAGCCACTGGCAGGACTGGGTGGCGCATCGTGATGATGTGTTGATTGAAGGATTTGAATTGTTCGACAGCTTCACCGCGATTGCCGAACGCAGTGGCGGGCTGGAACGTGTGCGCATCCTCAAGCACGATGGCAGCGAAGCGCATGTGGCGGCCAACGAATCGGCCTATTCGATGGGGCTGGACGTCAACAGCGAAGCGGCCAGTGACTGGCTGCGCTACAGCTACACCTCGCTGACCACGCCGCTCACCACCTATGCACACAATGTGCGCACCGGCGAGCGCCAATTGCTCAAGCGCCAGCCGGTGCTAGGTGGCTATGACCCCGCGCAGTACGTCACCGAACGCCTGTGGGCGACTGCCCGCGACGGCACGCACATCCCGGTATCCATCGTCTATAAAACAGGCTTCCAGAAGAACGGCACCGCCGCGCTGTTGCAATATGCGTATGGCAGTTATGGCTTGTCGATGGACCCTGGCTTTTCACCCACGATTGTCAGCCTGCTCGACCGCGGCATGGCTTATGCGATTGCACATGTTCGCGGCGGCCAGGAAATGGGCCGCGCGTGGTATGAAGCCGGCAGGCTGCTGCACAAACAAAACACCTTCACCGACTTTATCGATGTCACCGACTTCCTGGTGAAAGAAGGCTATGCCGCATCCGGTCGCGTGGCTGCGCATGGAGGCAGCGCCGGCGGCTTGTTGATGGGGGCGATCGCCAACATGGCACCCGAAAACTATCGGGTGATCCTCTCGCAAGTCCCGTTTGTGGATGTGGTGACAACCATGCTGGATCCCAGCATTCCGTTGACCACCAACGAATACGACGAATGGGGCAACCCGGAAGACAAGCCGTTCTACGATTACATGCTGACGTATTCGCCGTATGACAACCTGCACGCGCAAGCCTATCCGGCCATGTTCATCGGCACCGGCCTGTGGGATTCGCAGGTGCAATATTGGGAGCCGGCCAAATATGTGGCGCGTCTGCGCGATGTGAACACAGCCAGCCACCCGGTGGTGTTTCGCACCAATATGGAAGCCGGCCACGGCGGCAAATCCGGCCGCTTCCGCCGCTACCGCGAGCAGGCGGAACTGTATGCCTTCATGTTGGAGCAGTTGGGGATTGGCCCCGCCACATGACCCGCTTCCTCTGGGCACTGCTGGCGTGGGTCAGCCTGATCCTGGGCATCATTGGCGCAGTGCTGCCGGTGATGCCCACGGTACCGTTCATCCTGCTGTCGGCATTCGCCGCCACCCGTGGGTCGGATCGTTTGCGCGGTTGGCTGGTGGCGCATCCCACCTTTGGCCGCGCCATCCTCGATTGGGAACAGAACGGGGCCGTCACCCGCAAAGCCAAATGGATCGCCAGCGCGATGATGTCGATCTCCTCCCTGTCCATGGCCTACTTCGTATCACGCCCATGGATGGCCGCTATCAGCATCGGCTGCATGGCCCTGGTGACCCTGTGGCTGTGGTGCAGACCGGAGCCGCGACAGCCGCCGGAGCCGCCGCTACACTGCACGGATGACTAAGCGCATCGTACTTCTCGCCCTGTTGCTCACTGCCCTTGCTGCCTGCGGCAATAAAGGCCCCTTGGTGATGCCCGATAAAAAACCGGCA
>DAORUL010000086.1:4756-6467 GCA_035433165.1 Thermomonas sp.
ATTCGCTTGCGCGTGTTCGAGCGCGGCGTGGGTGAAACCCTGGCCTGCGGCAGTGGCGCGTGTGCGGCGGTGGCGGTGCTGGCCCGGCGCGGGCGTGTGCAGCACGATGCGCAAGTGACCGTGCAGTTGCCGGGTGGATGTTTGCAAATCTGTTCGGATACACAAGCCGATACGATGCGCATGGCCGGCCCGGCCACATTTGTGTTTGAAGGGGAATGGTTGTGACGATGGAATTTGACGGTATTACCGAAAAGCTGGGCGCGCACGAAGTGGCCACATGGTTGCGTCGACATCCGGTTTTTTTGCAGCAGTTCCCCGATCTGGCACAAAGCCTGGTGGTACCCCGCGAAAGCGGGGCCACGGCGTCGCTGGCCAGCTATCAGCTGGAAATCCTGCGCGAAAAAAATCGCGAGTTGAATCAGCGCCTGCATGAATTGTTCGCCACCGCGCAGGACAATGAACGGCTGGCGGTGCGCGCCCACCAGCTGACCCTGGCGTTGATGAAGCAAACCAGCGCCGCCGACACCCTGCGGGCGATGGCGGCTGCACTGGCCGAAGATTTTCACGGTGACTTGGTGCGGTTCGTGCTGTTTCATCCGGTGGCGGCGATTGACGATGCCGACTGGTTGCAGGTCATTGCCGCCGACAGCCCGCGGCTGGCCACCTTCCGCGACATCATGGGCAACCCCGAGCCGATTTGCGGCCGCCTGCATCCCGACAAGAACACGCTGTTGTACGGTGTGCGCGCCGATGATGTGCAAAGCACCGCCTTGCTGGTATTGCCCGGGTTTGGTTTGGTGGCCGTTGGCAGCTGCGACGGCAATCGTTTTTACCCCGGGATGGGCACCCTGTTTTTGCGCATGATGGGTGAAGCCCTGGCCGCGGCGTTGCAGCGGTTTCAGTGACGCGCTTGCTTTCGCAAGCGGAAGCAGGCAACGAAGATGGCGTTGACTCCGGACATCGACGACTTTCTTGCTTTTCTTGCAGTTGAGCGGCAGAGCTCTGCGCACACACGCGATGCCTATCGCCGCGATTTGGCGGCATTGGTGGCGTGGGCGCAAGGCCGCGATCTGCTGAGCTTGTGCGGCGAGGATCTGCGTGCCTTTATTGCCAGCGAGCATCGGCGCAAACTCTCGCCAAAATCCTTGCAGCGGCGGCTCTCGGCGTGCCGCAGCCTGTATCGCTGGCTACTCAAGCAAGGCCGTCTTGCAGCCGACCCCTGCGCCGGTGTGCGTGCACCCAAAGCGGCGCGCACATTGCCGCAGGTGTTGGATGTGGATGAGGCCGTGGCCTTGGTGGAACTGCCCACCGATGCCCCGTTGGGGTTGCGTGACCGCGCGTTGTTGGAGTTGTTCTATTCCTCCGGGCTGCGCCTGTCCGAAGTCTGCGCCCTGCGCTGGCACGATCTGGATTTCGATCAGGGCTTGGTCAGTGTGCTGGGCAAGGGCAGCAAGCAGCGCATCGTGCCGGTGGGCTCGCATGCACGCAGCGCGTTGCAGGTATGGCAACAGGCAGCACGCGGCGAGTCTGCGCACTTCGTGTTCCCGGGCCGCGCCGGCAAGCAAATTTCAGCGCGTGCCATTCAATTGCGCATCAAGCAATTGGCCCTCCGGCAAGGCGTGTACAAGCGTATCCATCCGCACATGTTGCGGCACAGTTTTGCCAGCCATGTACTGGAATCTTCCGGCGATTTGCGCGGGGTGCAAGAGCT
>DAORUL010000087.1:0-6463 GCA_035433165.1 Thermomonas sp.
TGGCGCAGGTGCCGGAGTCGCGCTATTTGAAGGCGGTGTTCTGCCGCGTGCTGGATTAAGGTTCAACGCGATGCGTCTGTTGAATGTCGAAGATTCGCAGACGCTGGCCGCCACCTTGCACGCGCCTTGGCACAGCGCGACGCATTGACGGCCGCAGCTTACAATGGCGGTGCGATCAGCACAGCGAGATTCCGCCATGCAGTTTGAGCACCACCACCATCACCATGAGCCGCACCGCAGCCAGCACAGTGGTTGGCTGCGCGCCGCCGTCCTGGGCGCCAACGATGGCCTGATCTCAACGAGCAGCCTGATGTTGGGCATGGCCACCGCGCATGCCAGCCCCGCCACCATTTTGTTGTCAGGGGTGGCCGGGCTTGCGGCCGGGGCATTGTCGATGGCGGCGGGCGAATACGTGTCGGTGAGCTCGCAAGCCGATGCCGAATATGCCGATATCCGTATCGAGCAGCAGGCCCTGCGGGAACATCCGGAAGCCGAGCTCAACGAGCTCACCCAGATTTATGTCCACCGTGGCCTGGAACCTGCATTTGCACGGCAAGTGGCCGAGCAGCTCACCGCGCATGACGACTTGGCGGCACATCTGCGCGACGAGGTCGGCATCCACGACATGCAGCGTGCCCGTCCGGTACAGGCCGGGTTGGCATCGGCCGGTTCGTTCACCCTCGGCGCGTTGCCGCCGATCCTGCTGGCATGGCTATGGCAGGGCACAGGCTTGAGTATTGCGATTGTGGTCAGCACCACCGTGCTATTGGCGGTGCTGGGCTATGTGGCCGAGCGTGTGGCCGGCGGCGGCGGTTTCAAGGGCGCGTGGCGGGTATTGCTATGGGGCAGCTTGGCGCAGGCCGCCACCGCGTTGATTGGCTGGGGCTTTGGGGTCAGCGCGGGGTGATGCACAACTTTTTTCTGCATAGCCATTGTGAGGCAATATCCATACGTACGGCGCAAAACAATTAAAAGGAATAGGTAAATAACAAATAATTATTTGTCACCCCCCCCCCTACTGTGAATTACATTTTTTGCCTATCTGGGGAGTGGATGGGTGAAAATTTATGCAAAAGAGTAAGTTGATATTAGGGGTGATGCTGCTTGTGAGTGGTACTGGTGTGTCACCACAAACGAGGGCCATGCAAAATGCAGGGGATGGTTGGTGGTGCGAAGACAGCACGGCATCTTGGGATGGTAGCGGTTGGGTGGTGAGAGGCGGCGCGTGTTATTACGATCCATTCAATGGGTCAGGTGGCGGGGGAGGAGGTGGCGACTATTATCCCCCTGAGCCATCGGGCGGTGGTGGCGGAGGAGGAGGTGGCCCCGGGACTTACACTGTTCCACGAGATCCTAATAATCCAGAAAATGTCAAATGTAGTGGAGATAGTCCGGCCCGCTACCTATCTGCAAGGCAGGATTTTTTGAAATGGAAGGCAGAGAATCGTCTATATCAGATATATGGCAAAGGTGAAATTTTGACGGTGACATTTGTGGGTGGAGGTACTGAGCGCTATATTTGGATTCCTGGAACAATGGCAAGCCCAACGGCACCTGGCGAGGCAATGCTGGCGCGTGTTGAAGGCTCACTAAGTTGTCACAAACCATGACGAAAAACGCTAAATTCATTTTCCTTGCGGCTTTCCTCTTGATTTGCGCCGTTGGCGGGTATGTGTTTCTTTGGGAGCCATCGCTGAGTGTGCAGAAAGTGGATCGAGGGCAGCGTGCATCTGATCTTGAGCCTGCAGTAGATGGTGTGGATGTTGCGGGAGTGCGGCTTGGTCAAAAACATGACACTTATCTAAGCTTGTATGAAAAATATTCGGATGGGACCCTGAAGGGTGACCCTGTTGCAATAGATAAATTCATGCGATTGATTGGCGCATGCGAGAGCGGTGTAAAAGTGATGCCGGGTATAGACGTGCCTATGGAAGTTGAGCGGTTGAGAGGCTTCTGTGCTATGCATGCATCCAATAAAGATGAGTTTGCCAATTTATGGAGTCAGTTATCCAAAGATTCCTACACGTCGCAGCTAAAAGAAAAGCTTCGTTATTTGGAGGAATCGACCGGAAAAGATGCGGTGCGGCGAGAGTTGTCAGCTGAGCTAAAAAGTGCAAACGCAGACCAAGCGCAAATGATTCTGGAATATGCTGCGGAATCGGCACTGGTACCGGAAGAGCTGGATCCGCTAATTGATGCCAGAACAGATATGGCAGCAGCAAAAAAATTATCCATTCTGAGCCAAATTGAATTTTGTAGGCGCGGGGGTGATTGTGGGGCTAGGGACTTCCCGGCCATCGCGGCGTGTGTATCGTTGCCGCCGTGCCCGACCCAACTTGGGTTGCTGGATGTCATTCGGCGGTCGTCGGCACCCCGCGACTATGAAGCAGCAGTGCGAATGAGTGAGGCTCTGCACAAGTCGCATTGAGGTTGTTTTGTCGCAGGATTTGCGACAACCACTGGCTACACTAGGCAGATGGATCTCAATACCCTGTTGCTGCTTTTCTTGCTGGTCGTGGCGCTCGCGATCATCGCCTTGTTAGTGTTGCGCCGTCCGGAAGAGCGCATGGGCCATGTGTTGCGCGATGAGCAGCGCACGGGGCGCGATGAATTGCGTGGGCAACTGGATAGCTTTGCCCTGCAACAAGGCCAGCGTATCGACGGCTTTGGCAGCCAGTTGCAGGCGGTAGCCGCGCGCACCGACGCCCGGCTGGATGAGTTGACCAGCCGCACCGATGCACGGCTGGACGCGCTGCGCGAAGCCTTGACCGAAGATGCCCGCAAGGCGCGGCAGGAAGGCGCAGAGCAACAGCAGCGGCATAGCGAAACGCTGGCCACGCAGCTGCGCGAACTGAGTACGCGCAATGAGGCACGCATCGGCGAGATGCGCGCCACCTTGGAGCAACAGCTGCAATCCTTGCAAGCCGATAACGCGCAAAAGCTCGAACAAATGCGCGCCACCGTGGATGAAAAATTGCACGCCACGCTGGAAACCCGGCTCACCGAAAGTTTCGCCAATGTGCAGACCATGCTGATGCAGGTGCATCAGGGCTTGGGTGACATGAGCAAGCTGGCCACCGATGTGGGCGGCTTGCAGCGCTTGCTGACCAACGTGAAATCACGCGGCATTTTCGGTGAAGTGCAGTTGGCGGGCTTGCTGGAGCAAGTGTTTGCCCCCGATCAATATGCAGACAATATCGCCACCATCCCCGGCAGCAGCGAGCGGGTGGAATTTGCGGTGCGCTTTCCCGGCAGCAGTGACGATGGCGTGGTGTGGCTGCCGATCGATGCCAAATTCCCGCGGGAAGACTACGAGCGTTTGCTGGACGCACAAGAGCGCAACGATGCCGACGCCGCCCGTGCGGCCGGCGATGCGCTGGAGCGCCGGGTGCGCGAAGAAGCCAAGCGCATCCGCAGCAAATATGTGTCGCCGCCGCATACCACCGAATTCGCAGTGCTGTTTCTGCCCACCGAAGGCCTGTACGCCGAAGCGTTGCGTCGCCCCGGTTTGTTCGAAGCCTTGCAGCGCGACCTGCGCATCACCTTGGCCGGACCGACCACCTTGCTGGCCTTGCTCACCAGTTTGCAGATTGGCTTTCGTACCGTCGCTATTGAAAAGCGTTCGGCGGAAGTGTGGCGCATCCTCGAAAAAGCCAAGAGCGAATTCGGCAAATTTGGCGATGTGCTGGATAAGGTCAAGGAGAAACTGGATCAAGCCAGTAAACAGATCGAACACACCGGCGTGCGCACCCGCGCCATCGAACGCAGCCTGCGCGAGGTGGAAAGTCTACCGGGCGAGGTGGCGACGGCGCATGCACTGGATGCCCCGCACGACGATGCCTAAGCCGTGCGGCGGTCAGTGCGACTCGGGTGGTGGTACCGGCGAGCTGGCAGGTTCGTCCTCCAGCAGATAGGCCGGCAGTGATTCGTTGCCTTCGTCGTTCTGGCTGCGATCGGAGTTGACCAGATAGCGGCGGCGCGCCAGCCACGCATCGCGGGTGAGGACGTATTCGTCAGGCGCGGCTTCGCGCAGCTCATCCAGCGGCAGCAGGCCGGCGCGGGTATCCACCAGCCACAGTGCTTCCAGCGAAAGCCGTGCGCTGTCGTGTTCGACATAGGTCAACGGTGCCATCGTGATATCGCCGGCCGCGCCCACGGCGTCACGCACGGTGCGCGGGCCAAGCAAGGGCAGTTCCAGATAGCGCGATTCGTGCCAGCCCCAATGCGCCAGGGTGCGGCCGAAGTCAGCACTGTGGCGATGCATCTTCAGGGCTTTGGTGGCGGGATCAAAAATGCCGCCGATGCCGATCACGGTATTCACCAGGAACCGCCCCAGCGTTTCCACCGATGCACGCGGACGGCCCTGCAGCAGCAGGTTGCCAAACGCCAGCGGTGCGGCGAGGTTGTCGAACACGTTGCTGATGCCCTTACGCAGCGGGCCGGGGATGATCTTGGTGTAGGCCACAGCGAGTGGATGCATGATGCCGTGGTCGATGGCGGTGTTGAATGCATGCACGCGGCGGTTCATCGGCTCCCACGGATCCAGCTGATCGAGGTTGTCGCTGCTGCCCGCGCCGTTGGCGGCGCCGGTGCCGTAGATGGCGGCAAAATCGGCGTCGGCGTCGGCGCTGGTGGCATCGGCACTGGACTCAACCCTGGCGGCGCTTGCATTGGCAGCGGCGGGCGCTGCCTCTGCCATTGCCGTTGCAAGATCGGCTGGTGCGGCGGTCGGCGCTGCAGCGGCATCGCCGGTGGCCACATTTGCTGCGGGCGCAGCCACACCTGCCGGCGCAGCATCGGATGCGGGCGGCGCGACGACGGTCGCAGCGGGCGGCGGCATGTGCGCCAGCGGCGCCTGGCTGGCGCAGCCGGTGGTGGTGAGCAGGATGCCCAGCGTGGCGCTGATCAGCAGGCGGTTCATGGGCTTCCTTCGAACCGAATCAAATCCGGATGCGCGTGCAGAGGCATCGATCAGTGGCCGCCATTGCCAGCGGCGGCCTTGAGGCTGCCGCTGCGCAAATCGGCGGCGACTTGCGCGATGGATTTTTGCGCCAGCGGCGAATCGAACTGGCTGCGGAAGGTTTGCACATAGGACACACCTTCGATCATCACGTCGAAAATCTTCCAGCCACCGTTGTTGCGCACGAGGTAATCCACCGGCACCGGCGCGCCATTGTCGCGCAGCAGCTCAGTGGATACCTTGATGCCACGATTGCCGGGCAGCGCGCTTTCCGCCTTCAGGCGCAGTCGCGGTTTGCCTTCGAAGTTGAGCAGGGCGGCACCGTAGCGCTGCATCAGGTTGTCCACCATCGCATCGGCGAACAGCTTGACGTCGGCCTCGCTGGCACCGCGGCCGTGGGTGCCCAGCACCAGGCGCGCCGCATACAGGCTGTCGAAACTGCCACGCAGTTCGCCGTCGATGAAGCTGCGCAGTGCGGCCGGATTCTTGCTGAACTCGGCACGACGCTGTTGCAAGGTAGTCAGCACGCGGCTGCCGGTGGCTACCACTTGCTGACCCGGGGTGGCGGTGGCTTGTTGGGCCTGCGCGGCCAACGGTGCAAAGGCCAGCAGCGGCGCAGACAGGGCGAGTGAAACGGACAGGAGCAACGATTTCATGGTTTGGTTTCCGTGGGGGACGGTTCGGTTTTCGATGCCGGCGCCGATGTACCACTTGCGCCGCCGAACATGTATTTGCCGACCATCTGGATCAGATCGACGGCGGGTTGGGTGTAGGCGATTTCTTCGCCGGGCTTGAGATTTTCCGGGTCGCCGCCCGGCTGCAGGCCAACATAGCTTTCGCCCAGCAAACCGCTGGTGAAGATGCCGGCGGAGGTGTCGGCGGGCAGCGGATAGCGCTTGTCGATGTCCAGCGTCACCACCGCGTCAAAGCGCTTGGGGTCAAGGTCGATCTTCGCCACCCGGCCCACCGCCACGCCGCCGATCCGTACCGGTGCCTGCAGGCGCAGCTGGCCCAGGGTGGAGAAGCGCGCAGTCAGCGGATAGCTGTCGCCGCCACCACCAAACTGGCGATTGGTGGATGCGAACGCGAGCACCAACAGTGAGGCCAGCGCCAGCAGCAAAAATGCGCCAACCGCGAATTCGAGCCTGGGGCCACGGATTGCCATGAATGGAGTTCCTTAGTTGAACAACAATGCCGACAGCACGAAATTGAGCATCAGTACCAGCAGCGAGGCGTTGACCACCGCACGGGTAGTCGCCACCGAGGTGCCTTCGATGGTGGGTTCGGCGTGGAAGCCGGCATACGCGGCCACCAGCGCAGCGGTGCCACCGAATACCGCCGACTTCAGCAGCGCCACGCCGAAGTCGTCCCATGCATCCACGCTGTGTTGCAGCGCCGACCAGAAGGTGCCGTTGTCGAGGCCCAGAATGCGCACCGCCTCGAACCAGCTGGCGGCGATCGCCAGCGAGCAGAAGAAGCCGGTCAGCAGCGGCACGCACACAA